>JBDTBI010000219.1:0-11327 GCA_039924215.1 Acidobacteriaceae bacterium | reverse complement strand
CGATACCGCCGAGAATCCAAATGTGGATGTCTTTCGGCTCCTTACCGATCAGCGGCGCGACGAGTCCGGCCACGCCGCCAATTTCCGTTTTGAGGACATACTGAGTCGCCTTGTAGCGGAGACCGGCAGCCGAAAATGGGCTCTCGCCCCGGGATGAGATGGCGAGATTCACCAGCCGCGGTTTCGGGGTTGCCGCAAGGTAGGATACTTTTGTCTCGGGCGCACCCGGCTTGAGGTTTTGGAGAAGTACAGGAAGCAGGCCGTTTGCCAGATCCGCCGGCAGATCGACGTGATCCTTCAACTGCTTTTCTTTCCCGTCGTCGCGGTACTTTACGACGACCTGACCGGATGAGCCGTCGATCGTTACATCCATCGGGTGCGGAAACGACGGCCCCTTCTGCACGTGATGATCGCTGATGAATCGAAAGGCGTGATTCTGGGTGAAGACGGTGGTTTCATCGTCAATCGATCCATCTTGAAAGTGAAATACCAGCCGCATCGTGACCCGGTCCCCGTGGAGCACCTGGGTGAGGTCCCCGGCTGCAAGCGTCTTGCCCTCAAGGGTACTCAGCACGAGGAAGCCGTGAAGGGTGCCTTCCAGATTACGGACGGGGATTTGCTCGGCCGTCAACATGCTGCAGGTTAGCAGCACCGTAGCCAGCAGCCAGCCGGAAAGTAACCGGGGCCAGATGTTACTCATTCTGCGGCAGTTATGGATGACTTGTAGCTGGAAGAATCGGGGTCGGCCTGTGGCTGCCGGTTCGAGGATGTCTCCAGTTTGCTCCAATCTTGGTTCTTCTAAACCAGGCTTTTCCAAGGTCGAAATTCCCTTTCCTTCGAACAGAATATGGCTTGGTTGCCGGACCTAAACGTTTCTCCGAACCTTGGGTTCGGAGAAACGTCCTATCCCGCGAACGCCAGCCATCCCTAGTGGGAAGGGATTGGGAACTTTGGGGTTGTACCCGTGCGTCGGATGGGCATTGTCCCCGGGCCTTGCAGGCCCTTTCGTTTGGCCTGCGTAGGCCCTTTCGTTTGGCCTGCGTAGTACGAGGGATTCGCGTTTGAAATCCCCGCAAAACCAGCGTATCCTAAGCGGAGTAGACGAGTTTGTCCTGAGTTTGTCCTGGGCAGCCTGTGGCAGAATGGGCCGGGGCGGGAGAAATGCGTGGGCGAGAGCCCACTTTTTATTTGCTCTGGAATGATCGGGAACGACGCCCGCTGCGTACCGTCCCATGAGTCTCGATTTGGATACAATTCGCGCTTTGGCGGACCGCGTCGCAGCGTCCCATGGATTAGCCGTGGTGGAGGTAGAGTACCTGGGTAGTGCCAAGCACCGCGCCTTACGCATCTATATAGAAAAGGATGCCGCCAGCCGCGCGAAGTTAGCTGTACGGAACGAAGCGGACAACGAGGCGGACAAGGGCGAGCTGAAATTGCCACAGCATGTATCGGTGGATCAGCTGGCTGGCATTACAGTCGAGGACTGCGAAGTTTTCAGCGAAGATTTCGGCACGGTTCTCGATGTTGAAGAATTGATTCCGGGGGCGGAATACACGCTTGAAGTCTCGTCGCCGGGGCTGGACCGCAAGTTACACGGACTAGAAGATTACGCGCGATTTGCGGGAAATCTGGCAAAGATACGGACGATGGAGCCGATTCAGGGGAACTGCCACTGGCAGGGACGCATTGAGAATGTGACGAGCGAGTCGCTGGATCTGGACATTAGCACAGTAAGCAAGAGAAAGAACAAAGTGGAAACGGCCGTTGATAGCAGCATCACGATTGCGATCTCAAATATTTTGAAGGCGAACCTGATTCCTGAAGTTTAATTTTCATGATGGGGCAGCACGCATCGCGAAGGTATTCCGGCAGCCACGTTCTACGGGGACAGGCGGCCAGAGCGATGGATACTGTTGTTCCACATAAGGCAGAGACGAACTATGGCAAGTGCGCTGTATGAAACCATTGAAGTTTTGAGCCGGGACAAAGGGATCGATCCGCAAATCGTGGTAACAGCGGTGGAAGATGCAATTGCCCTGGCAACCCGCAAGTACTATAAGACGCTGGAAAACATGCGCGGCGAACTCGATCGCGAGACCGGCGAGATTCGCGCGTATGCCTACAAAACGGTGGTTGAATCGCCGGAGCTTGTAGAGGATCCGCTGAACCAGATCAACCTGGACGATGCTCGCGGAATTGCGCCGGAAGTGGAAGTGGGCGGAGAATTGCGCTACTACAAGCCGACCGACGTGCTGGGACGGATTGCTGCGCAAATGGCTAAGCAGATCATCTTCCAGAAGGTGCGCGAGGCGGAGCGGGACACAGTCTTTAACGAGTATGCGCATCGCATCAACGAAGTGCTGAACGCCACCGTGAAACGGATTGAAGGGCAGGATGTCATTCTCGACGTTGGCAAGGCGGAAGCGCGGATGCCGAAGCGAGAGCAGTCGCGGCTAGAGCAGTTTGTCGTGGGTGAACGGGTGCGAGTGGTTCTGTTGCGGGTGGATCGCAACGCACGCGGACCGCAGGTGATTGTGTCCCGTGCCGCAAAGGAGCTGGTGCAGAATCTGTTCCAGAGCGAAGTTCCGGAAATCTACGACGGCACGGTGGAGATTCGTGCCATCGCGCGCGAGGCTGGCGAGCGCACCAAGATCGCTGTCATATCGCGAGACAAGGACGTCGACCCGGTGGGCGCGTGCGTCGGAATGAAGGGCATGCGGGTGCAGTCCATTATTCGCGAGCTGCGCGGGGAAAAGATCGACATTATCGAGTTCAGCGAAGAGATCACGACCTTTGCGGAAAAGGCGCTGCAGCCGGCAAAAGTGAGCCGCGTCAGCATTGCCGATCTTGCGGACAAACAGATTGAAGTGATTGTGGATGATACGCAGTTGTCGCTTGCGATTGGGAAAAAGGGACAGAATGTGCGTCTGGCCGCGAAGCTGCTGGGCTGGAAAATCGACATCAAGAGCGAGGAAGAAAAACGCCAAGAGGTCGAGGAGGAGATGCAGGCCATGGCGGGGCCGGTTACCACTCCAATCGAGCAGGTGACGGAACTGGGTGAAGGCACCATCCAAAAACTGATTGCCGCCGGCATTACGACCGTCGAAGGATTGGCGGATATGACACCGGAAGAACTCGAAGAAGTGCCCGGAATCGGCGAGAAGACGCTGGAGAAGATCGGCACGGCGGTGCGTCATTACTTTGCGGAATTGGACGCAAAAGCGGATACGGATGCCAGCCCATTGGGAACGGAATCGTCGGAAGCGGTAGATACCAATGAGGCTGCGCTGGACCGCGAGGCCGGGGTCGGAGTGGAAGAAACTTCCGCGCAAGAGACTGATTCGCCGGAGGCTGGCGAAGTGCCTACATTGGATGTCGCCGAGGAGACCGAGCCGGTCGAACTCAAGGAAGTATCGGAGGTTTCCGATGCGGAGAATCAGGGAGATTCTGAAAGTTTGATGAAGAACTTTCTGGAAGATGCCACAGCAACGGACAATGAAGATCAGCCCGTCTCCGTGGATGCGCCAGACGCTCCGGAACCGGCGCTGGATAGCTGGGAAAAGAAGGAGAAACCCTGAGATAGATGGGCATATCGTCGCGCGGCATGAAAATTCGGAATTCCGAGGCGACTTTCAGGGGATAATCAGTGTAGATGCGCAGTAACGGCAGACCACGAGGCAACCGTATGAGCAGCTAAGAGTTTGGGAAAAGGCGAAAGAGACGGATGAGTAAAGTTCGAATTAACGATCTAGCGCGAGAGCTGGAAGTCAAGAGCAAAGTGATTCTTGATCTGCTCCCTGAAGTTGGAGTCACGGAAAAGAAAACGCACTCCAGTTCTGTAGAAGACGACGAAGCTGTGCGTGTGCGTGCAGCTCTGAGCCGCGGTGGCAAGGCACCATCGAGCGCCTCTGGAAAGCCTGCTGTCAGCGAGCAGAAGCCAAAGATCGATCTGTCCAATATTTCCCGGCCCGGAGATGTGTTGCGGGCTATCCAACAACAAAAAGAAGAACGGGAAACACAGGGTAGAACGCATTCCGGTGCGCCCCCACAACGACCCACCGTGGCTGCCGCAGCCGGGCCCGCGAAGGCCGCTGCCGCACCACCAGCTTCTTCCTTAACTCCACCTGCTGTCGGCAGAGGTTCTGCTGCCGGAGCATCTGATAGTTCCGTATCTGCCGGCAGCGCACACCCATTGGAACCTGCCTCGCGAAAAATCGTCCCACTACCGCGACAAGCTCCGCAGATCATCTCAGCTCCGAAACTGCCCGCTATTGCTTCCCGCCCGCCTTCCGGACCCGTGATTGTGAAACCGCCCGCTTCCGGCTTGACGGCCGCATCCGGGGTTGTCGCAGTACCGGCAAAAATCGTACCGCACGACACAAAGCCGACGGCGCCAGTAGCCACGGCAGGCGTGGCGGTGCCTCCATCCCACGCGCCTCATGCGGGAACCGCTCCTCATGCAGGAACCGCTCCTCATGCAGTAACCACTCCAGCAGTGGCCTTGGCTTCACCGGCGGTGAGCGTCGAACATCCAACTGCGGCTGACCTGGCTCCCGCGCACGGAACAACATCCGGTTCGGGGCCTGAGGTGGCTTCCAGCGCGGCTCCGGTTGCTACCGTCCCCGCCAAACGCATGATAATGCCACAGACAGGTCCTCGTCCCAGCTACACAGCTCCGGCAGGAGCGGCGCAGACAATTGGTGGCATGCAGCGCGGCAAGCCGATTTTTGAACGCCCTCGTACGCAAGGACCCGGTGGAACAGGCCCGCGCTTCGGCGCCCGCCCAGCTACAGGTCCAGCAACCGCCCCCGGCGGTGTTCGGCGTCCCATGCACCCGACACGCCAGCATCCTACCGGAGCACCTGGATCGCGTCCTGGAATGCCGGGGCGGCCTGGTTTTGGGGCCCCTCGACCAGGGGTTGGAGCCGCGCCAGGCATGGCGCCCCCCGCCGGAGCTGGAGATCGTCCATCCCGCGGACATCAACAGCGGCGCGGCGGAAACAAACGTTACGAAAAATCCAAGGAAGGGCCAATGAAGGGAATGATCGCGCCACGTCTGGGCGCGGCACAAATTCCTACAGGGCCGGTTCCAATCACTCGCAACATTACCGTAACCGACGGCGTTAGCGTAAAAGACCTGGCGGAGAAGCTGGATCTGCGTGCGAAAGATTTGATTGCGACGCTGCTACAGCGAGGCGTGTTTGTGACCGTCAATCAATCGCTCGATACGGATTTGATCAAGGAAGTTTCGCGACAGTTCGGCGCCGAGGCGCAGGTCATCAGCTTTGAAGATGAGATGGCCAACGAAGCGCTGGAAAACCTGCTGACGCAGGAGACGAGCGGCGAACTGGAAGTGACACGTCCCCCGGTCGTCACCATCATGGGGCACGTCGATCACGGAAAAACATCGCTACTCGACGCAATTCGAGAAACAGACGTAGCGGCGGGCGAAGCCGGCGGCATTACGCAGCATATCGGAGCGTACAAGGTTCGCATCGGGAAAGAGGATTCTCCCGCCTTTGGGCGCGAGATCGTCTTCCTGGATACGCCAGGCCACGAAGCGTTTACGCGGATGCGCGCCCGCGGCGCGAAGGTGACCGACATTGTTATTGTCGTGGTTGCCGCCGATGATGGCGTGATGCCCCAGACACTGGAAGCGATTGACCACGCCAAAGCCGCGAATGTGCCGATTATTGTCGCGGTAAACAAAATCGACAAACCGGATGCACAGCCCGACCGGGTCAAGCAGCAATTGGGAGACCGTGGGCTGGTACCGGAAGCATGGGGCGGCAGCACAATCTTTGTCGATGTATCCGCAAAGAAGCGCATCAATCTCGACCTGTTGCTGGAGATGATTTGCCTGGTCGCCGACATGGGAACCCTGCGTGCATCGCCGGACCGGCCCGCTCTGGGCACCGTCATCGAGTCGAAGCTGGACCGCGGCCGTGGCGCAGTATCCACAGTGCTGATCCAGAACGGTACGCTGCGCCTGGGCGATACATTTGTGGTCGGCAATACGTTCGGCAAAGTTCGCGCCATGTTCGACGATCGCGGACGCCCCATGGAGCAAGCGACACCCTCGACGCCTGTCGAAATCCTGGGACTGGAAAGCATTCCGGATGCAGGCGACGTGTTCACCGTGGTCGCCGATCGAGACAAGGCCAAGAATGTTGCCCAGTACCGCAAGATGAAGGAGCGCGAATCGCAACTGGCGAAATCCTCGCGGGTATCGCTGGAAGGGTTGGCGGAGCAGATCAAGCATGCCGGCGTGAAGGAACTTCCGATCATCCTGAAGGGCGACGTGCAGGGCTCGGTAGAGGTTCTGGCCGAATCGCTGCCCAGACTCTCAACGGAAAAGGTGCGCGTGAAGGTGATCCACTCCGGCGTCGGCGCCATTACGGAGAGCGATATTCTGCTGGCCTCCGCTTCCAACGCCATCGTCATCGGCTTTAACGTGCGGCCGGAACGGAAAGCCTCCGAACTGGCAGCGCAGGAGGGCGTGGACATTCGGCTGCATTCGATCATCTATGAACTGCAGGACGAAATGCGCAAGGCCATGCTGGGCTTGCTGGAGGCAACGATCAAGGAGAATTATCTTGGTCGCGCCGAAGTTGCGAACGTCTTCAGAATTCCGAAGGTGGGCGCGGTGGCCGGTTGCCGTGTCACGGATGGCCTGTTCAAACGGGACTCCGAAGTACGCGTGCTGCGCGACGATGTGCAGGTTTTCAAAGGCAAGGTCGCTTCGCTGAAACGGTTCAAGGATGACGCGAGCGAGGTCCGCAATGGCATGGAATGCGGCATCAGCATCGCGAACTTCAACGATATCAAGGTTGGCGATGTCTTTGAATCCTTTACCGCGGAGAAGATTGCGGCCACCATAGGCACGGCACTGGTCGACACGCCCGCCCCGGCTTTGACGCCGGCATAATTTGGTATCGTTCGATAAAAATGACGTGCTGTTCGGCACGTCATTTTTTATTTCTATGCAAAGTGCTCTCTCATTTTTGTTCCAGGTGTGTCACAAGCGCCACAGGTGCGGGCCCGGTTTCGTGGAGCAGCCAATCAATTCTGGCCTGGAGCTCTCCGGGGCGCATCTGGCCCAGTATCCGGAAACGAACGATTCCACTCGCGTCGATAAAAGCCGTTGCTGGAACGGCGACTCCCAGCTTCAGCTTATCCAAATCATCCGCGGACGCCCCCGTCAGGATGGTATAGCCGACATGATACCGATCGAGGAATGCCGGAATGTTCTTCTGCGTCTTTGAATCATCTACAGAAGCGCCCAGGAACGCGACCGGTTGCTGCTTATACTTCTGGGCCGCCTGAACAAGCATGGGCATCTCAGTATTGCACGGGCCGCACCAGGTAGCCCAGAAGTTCAGCACCACGATTTGGCCGCGCAAATCCTGCACGCTGGCCCGTTTCCCATTCATGTCCTGGAGAGAAAGCTTGACCGTTTTGAGCGTTTTCTTCGCTGCCATCGGCGTGGGCAGCAGGAGGATCAAACTCACGGCGCAGAGCGCGGGCAAGATTACGCGACAACGAAACCATGAAAAAGACATACGATTCCTCCGTGAGCCGAAGAAGCTGGCGCTCTCCACATCGAGAGACTTTGTTAAAATCGGTGGCTGAAGCTGGCCAACCATACCCAGTCAGCAAAGGCCGCATCCCCGCCTTTGCCGCCCAACTGGATATCCGGCACGCTGGGAACGCGATTTCGATACAGAGCCCGGTCCACGTTGGCAGTCAGCAGGTCACTGCCGTGATGGAACAAATACTGAAGACCGGGTTCAAGCGAAACCGCATATCCGGGCCGACGGAAGCCCTCGTCGCCACCGATCAGATCATGCGCCGGGACACCTTCATCGCGCAGTCCGATCGTTGCCGTCAGTCCCCTGAGGCTCACAAAGGAATACCCCACTCCAGGTTGCAGGAGATACTCATCCGCAATCGAGACGTATGCATTCTGCGGTGCGGGCGGCGGGAAGCCAGGTGGGGGAACATTCGCCACCCCGTTGGTTTCCTGGGGCGTGATTAGATAAGTGCCGTTGAAGTATACCTGCGTGGTTTTTCCAAGGGCCTGGAAGGATTGCCAGGAGATCGGAATACCCCACCCGCCGATTCCGGGCTGGATGGAGTAGTCGGCCGTTGAATCGATAGGCTGCGTTCCGGGGATCAGAATCAGACGATTCTGGATGTTATCGCGGCCTGTTGGCGCCTGGATTCCAAATCCGATCTGGATATTGTGATGCGTCGCATGTTCCGGGCTCCAAATCCAGACTTGTCCAAGAAGACCGATGTCTCCCATGCCGGACAGTCCATAGTCGCCGGTGATGGATACGGTGTTGCCTAAGCTATAGGCAGGGATGTTATACCGGCGGCTAGCGTACTCCAGCGGAACATTGAGCACAGCGCTCCATCTCGGAGTTATCTGATACGTCAGCTCGGCGTCGATCAGATTGATCCGGTTCCGGACCTCTGTGTGACCCTGGGTCCGATACACTTGCTCCGTATCGCCGACGAAGTGACGGAATGAATATTGATGGCGATAGCCGAGGGACAGTTCCAAATGGCCCTTTTGCAGATATCCACCCTGGCTGAGCGGGCCACCGACTCCCCCGACCGAATGCGCGATAATGCAGCCCTGGGCACGCGCCAATTGCGGTGTGAAAAAAATACACGTCAAAATAAGAGCCCATGTTCCCGAGCTGGCCTTGGAAAAACGTCTGCCGAAACTCAATCGCATGTCTGTACTGTCTCCCGTCGTCCCGGTGCTTGTTTGTGTGAGGCTTATACGCAGTATACTGACGAACGGGTTTTTATCTTGAATGTACGGAGCGGGTTTCCCCGCTAATTGCCGACGCCGCTAACTTGCTGCGGCGATTCTGCATCGAAATACGGAGAAGGAAACAGTGAGAGAGGGCCGAACATTCCAGCAAAAAAATCTACCCACCGTCTCCGAAATATCATCATCGTGATTCTAGCCTTTGTCGCAGCCCTGATCATTGCGGGCTTGATTGCAGCGCAATATGCAATCCACCATGCGGAACCGATGCTGCGCGCAAAGGTTATTGAGAGCCTTTCGCAACGATTTAACAGCCAGGTGCAGCTCGGTGAATTTCATGTTGCCGTTCTAAAAGGCCTGGAGGTGGAGGGTAAGGACCTGAGCCTCCGCTCCAATCTCGATCCCAGCCTGCCGCCGCAAATTCGTGTCGGCCAGTTCACTTTCCATACGGGACTGCTGGATGTGTTTCGTTCTCCCATGCATATCGATCAAGTCAACCTGAATGGGTTGGTGTTGATGATTCCACCCAAGGGCGAACGCAGCGCCATGCCGAAGGCGAAGTCCAAAAAAGGCCATGGCAAAATTTCGATCGAGATCAGCAAGATTGTTTGCAACGACACTGTGCTGACCTTGATGACGGACGATCCTTCCAAGACCCCCATGCGATTTGAAATTCATGCGTTGACGTTGAAACGCGTTGGCGCGCACAAGCCTATGCATTTTGACGCCCAACTGGTAAACCCCAAGCCGGTTGGCACCATTGACACCAGTGGAACCTTCGGCCCCTGGGATGCGGATCAACCGTCCAATTCCCCCGTAACCGGGACCTATTCCTTTACCCATGCGGACCTGAGCACGACGCATGGAATCACAGGCATCCTTTCTTCTAAAGGAAAATATTCCGGACCGCTCGACACCATCACCGTGGACGGTACAACCGATACTCCTGATTTCAGCGTGGATGTCAGTGGACACCCGGTCAATCTGAGCACAAAATTTCATGCGATCGTGAATGGCACCAACGGCAATACGTACCTGCAGCCGGTCCAGGCGCACTTTCTCAATACCGATGTCACAGCCAAAGGGTACGTGGTGCGCGGCAAGGGAGGAAAAGGCCACGACATCTACCTGGATGTCGTGATTGACAATGGCCGCATTGAAGACTTGCTGACCATCGGCGCGAAAACAGACTCGCCGGTAATGAAAGGGCCGGTACAGTTGAAGACTAAATTCGACCTGCCCACAGGAAAAGCCTCCGTCAGCCATCGCCTGAAGCTAGAAGGGACGTTTTCCGTCCACGATGCTTTGTTCACGAACCTGAAAATTCAGGAAAAGGTGGACGAGCTGAGCCTGCGCGCTCGCGGCAAATCAGATGATGCGAAACAGTTGTCACAAAAAAAGGTATCGGCATCGAATCCGCCGCCAGCGATCCCCGTCAGTGTTACCAGTCCGTTCACTCTTGCCAATCAAAAAGTCACGCTTTCGAACCTGGTCTTCAAAACACAAGGCGCGGAAATTCAGCTGTCTGGAAACTATGCGCTGGATGGGAAACAGTTTGACTTTACCGGCCATGCCCGCATGGACGCGAGTGTCTCTAACATTGTCGGAGGCTGGAAAGGCAAGCTGCTGACGCCTCTCAATCCCTTTCTCTCGAAAAACGGAGCGGGCACGCAAATTCCGATCAAGATCACCGGAACTCAATCCGATCCGCATTTTGGACTAAATTTTTAGATTTCTCGAGTTTTCGTGATCGAGGACGGCCAGTACATCCTCCGGCTCCGGACGAACCCGAAAATCGGCATGGGCCTGCGCAAAAGCGATGAAGCCATCGGGCTGGACTAGAAACGTCGCCGGCAACGGCAACCGCCACGAAGGGTCCCCGTTCAAGAACGGTAGATTCACCATGGTGCTGCGATACGCCTTCTGGCGGTGCTCGGAGAGGGTATAGGCGAGGCCGAAGCTTTCGGCAACGGCGGAGCCCACATCGCTTAAAACGGGGAACCGCGGCAAATATTTTTGGATCAGCAGATCGTTCTGGTGGATGGTCTGCGGAGAGATGGCAACCAGCAGCGCACCCCGTGCCCGCACCGTGGGATAGAAATCTCTCCAGGCTTCCAGTTCCGCCATGCAATAGGGACACCAACGGCCGCGAAAAAACGTAACGATCAAGGGCCCCAGCGCCAGCAGATCGGTGGAGCGAACCATGCGGCCATTGTTATCCTGCAGGGAAAATTCCGGAGCCATGCCGCCGACAGGAAGAATCCTCTTCTCGATGCCGCTCGCGAACAGCTCCGCGATATCGCGCTCACCCGGTTCCATCAGCTTCGGCGGCAACAATTGCCGGGTTTGCCTGGTAATTTGATCGAGTTGGTCCTGAAGCCTGCCCATAAAACCTACTAACGCCCTGCGCGCATGTTGGTGAGTGAACCCATCAGACGCCGCTGTACTGCGCCCCCCTTGCCCATGGACTTGAACATTTTTCGCATCTGGGCATATTGGCGGAGAAGTTGGTTCACTTCCTGGACGCTGGTACCGGAACCTC
>JBDTBI010000218.1:0-4247 GCA_039924215.1 Acidobacteriaceae bacterium | reverse complement strand
AGACGCCAAGATGTTCAGCGCCTGGGGCGACAAGAAAGCAAACAATCGCCCCGTCGTGTTAGGTGCGTTTCAGTACAACCGGTTTGCCAGTTTCAACGGATATCAAAACTATTACCTTGCGTTTCAGAAAAATAATATTGCTGTGGGCTTCCAGGCAACATGGCCCCTGTTCGATCGCGCGACACAGGACGCGGCAAAGGTGTCGGCGGCAATCGCGAAGCATGACCGGGAGCAGGCGGAGCTTGCGAAAATACAGAATGACGAAGGAAATCGTGCGCTGTGGCACAGCCTCCGGGAACTGGAAGCGCAGGAGCAGGTGGCCGATCTGCGGCAGCAACTGGCGCAGGACACGTTGACTTCCGTAGTAACCCGGATGAACCAGGGACCGACCTCCGCCAGCGGAACGCCAACCCCGCCACAGGAAGCCGTCCAGGATCGCATTGAGGAGCGAACCCGTTACGTAAGTCTGCGCGATGCGCAATTTAATGTGACGCGCGTGAAACTTGATCTGCTGAGCGCCGTAGGCGGCCTGGAAGATTGGGCGAAAGAAAGTCCCCAGCCGCAGACCTCTTTGGGTGCGACTCACTCAGACGCGTCGCCGCACTAAAGCACGTGTCGGAGTGCTGAAATTGCTCAGCTGTTGGCCTTCGTTTCTGGATGAAAAATAAGGATGGGGAACCACTCCCGCCAGCCCGTCGGAAACGGCATCGAAACCTTTATAGGTGATAAAATTAAGTTAGAATATATGCCCCTAAAGACGATCTTTCTAAATCCGCCCTCATTTGAGAACTTCGACGGTGGTGCCAGTTCTCGCTGGCCCGCCACTCGTGAAATTGAATCGTACTGGTATCCCGTATGGCTGGCTTATCCAGCGGGCATGCTGGAAGGCTCGCGCCTGCTCGACGCGTCGCCGCATCACGTTTCCGCGACGGAAACCATCGAGATCTGCAAGCAGTACGAGTTTCTGGTTCTGTTCACCAGCACCATCGGCTGGCAGGGTGATCAAAAGCTCGCGGAAGCCATCAAAGCGGCAAATCCCTCGATCCGTATCGCATTCGTCGGGCCGCCGGTCACAACCTCTCCGGATCGTGCACTGAACGAGTGCCCCGTCCTCGATTTTATCTGCCGCCGCGAATTCGATTTCTCTGTCGTCGAGTTTGCCAACGGCAAGCCGCTCGATCAGATCCTCGGTATCAGCTATCGTAACGGCGATGGCAAAATCGTCCACAATCCCGATCGTCCGCAAATCGATGATCTGGACGCATTGCCGTGGGTAACGGACGTGTACGCGCGCGACATGGACGTGACGAAGTATAACGTTCCATTTCTGTTACATCCTTTCGTGTCGCTCTACTCAACGCGCGGCTGCCCGGCGCAATGCACGTTTTGCCTGTGGCCTCAGACTTTAAGCGGACATGCCTGGCGGAAACGTTCCTCCGACGATGTTGCCGCGGAAATGGCACACGCGAAAGAACTGTTCCCACACGTGAAAGAATTCTTTTTTGACGACGATACCTTCAACATCCAAAAGGCGCGCACCATCGAGCTGTGCGGAAAGCTGAAGCCGTTAAATCTGACCTGGTCCTGCACCTCACGCGTCACGACCGACCGGGAAACCTTAAAGGCAATGCGCGAAGCTGGCTGTCGACTTCTCATTGTCGGATACGAGTCCGGCGATGCGCAGATTCTAAAAAATATCAAAAAGGGAGCCACAGTCGAACGTGCTCGTGAGTTCACGCGCGACTGTCACGATCTCGGCCTCACGATTCACGGGGACTTTATCCTCGGCCTGCCGGGAGAAACCAAAGAGACCATCCGCAAAACCATCAACCTCGCCAAATCGCTCGACGTGGAGACGATCCAGGTATCCATCGCCCATGCTTATCCGGGCACGGAATTCTACGACTTTGCCAAGACCAACGGTTTCATCACCAACACCGATGCCATGGCCGATGAACAAGGCCATCAACTGGCCCACGTCGAATACCCCGGTCTGCCCGCGGAATACGTTCTGGAGATGGTGCATCGCTTCTACGACGAATATTACTTCCGGCCGAAAGCAGCTTGGCGCGTAATCTGGAAGGCAATCATCCATCGCGATGTGCCGCGCCTGTACGTGGAAGCCAAATCCTTCCTCAAGTTACGTGCACAAAGGAATCGGTCCGTTGCAAAAAGCAAACGAGACAAAGCAGCACTCGCCGAAACACAAGCGAAGACACAAGAACTGCAGGCCTGAGGCTCAGTTTCTCAGGTTTTAAATTGCAAGCGCGGTCAGCTCCGAAAGTCTGGCCGCTTTTTCTTGCTCAGGCTCGACACCCATGCACGGTCTGATCTCGATTGAGGAGTCCTCGCCATCGTCTCGCAATCCACAATGACGTTTCGCCGCTATATGGTCTTAGTCTGTGTCATGGTGAGCGGCGCATTCGGGGATACATTTCTCAGCGCCGGTATGAAGCAGGTTGGACCCATTTCCCTGCAGCATCTTTTCGGCCTTGTGGTCGCCTTGAAGAATCCGTGGGTCTTGAACGGCATAATTTTACTGATCGTCTTTTTTGCTTCCTATTTGACGGCGCTGTCCTGGGCAGACCTGACCTTTGTCCTTCCCGCAACTTCGTTCGGTTACGTCATCATCGCCTTGCTATCCCAATTCTGGCTGCATGAATCCATTTCCCTCTCGCGCTGGGCTGGAATTCTGCTGATTACGCTTGGAGTCGGCTTCGTCACGCAAGGCCCCTCTTACACCCATCATCCCGATGTAGATTCGCCGCAGGATAGTGCAGTTCCGTCACTTGGGGAGGGTATTGTCGCCGAACAGGAAAAGGAGCACTCGGTATGAACACATCCCATGGGCCCGCCGTCTGGCTGATGATTGGCGTGATCGTCCTGACGGCAACTGCAGGCGACATACTCATTGCCGGGGCCATGCGTCAAATCGGAGATTTCGATGTGATTCGCAGCCGTTCGGGGCTAAAGGGAGCCATCCTCGCGGTGTTGCGGAACGGGCGATTCTTTGGCGGACTGCTGTGCATGGCGCTCAGCTTCTTCTCCCTGCTGTTCGCGCTCAGTTGGGAGGACGTAAGTCTAGTCGCTCCCGCTGCGGCTGCCCTGACCTTTGTGACCAATGCATTTGCTGCCAAGTGGATCTTAAAAGAAAATGTGGACCATCGCCGCTGGTTCGCCGCCGTATGTGTGTGCGTAGGTGTTTTTTTTCTCAGTCGGTAAACGATCGAAACCGACAGACACAATCAATCATGCTGGCCTTCACCGGAACCATCGCATGAATCCCTGCGAAGGCAGGTCTGGATGGATATATTTCTGCGGATTTCCATCGGCTTCCGCCACAGCTTCCGCTGCAAGATAGCCGCTGCGCACCGCCCCCTCCATCGTCGAAGGCCAGCCCGTCGCGGTCCAGTCCCCCGCCAGAACCAGGCGCGGCCATGCAGTCGTTGCACCCGGTCTGTTTGCATCCACGCCCGGCGTCACCGAGAACGTCGCCCGCACCTCTTTAATTACCGCGGCCTTTACCAGCTTGGCCTGACGCACCGTGGGGAAGAATTCAGCAAGCTCGCGCAATGCCAGGTCAAGTATCTCCTGCCGCGACAGCGCCACCAGCGACTTCGATGCGCTCACCACCAGTTCCAGGTAACTCCCCGCGTCTTCGTCCCGGCTCTTCCGCTGCAGTCTGGATTTGTTGTACATCCACTGGATTGTGGTATCGAGCAGAACTGCGTGGTCCAGATTCGTAATGGTGCGATCAAACCAAAGATGAATGCCGGTAATAGGAGAATGCTGGAAGCAATCAAGTTGCCGAGCCAGCCTTTCAGAAGAATCGCCCGCCAGCGTCGGCAATTGCGGCAACAATTTTTGCATGGACTCAAACGGCACCGCCAGCACCACGGCATCCGCTTCAATCCCTCCGCCATCATATTGAACTTGCCAGCGGCGGCTGCTGTCGTCATAGCAAAAGCCATCGACGCTTTTGCGCAAGGTCGTTGCACCGCCGTGCGACTGAATGAATCCAAGTGCGTGACCATACAATTCGCTCAGCGGAATGGTTGGCACGCCGATCCATCCTGCCTGTGCCGATTGCATAAACGATGTGCGAAAGACCATGGCCGCATACTGCACCGACATCTGATCCAGGTCTTCATTCAGCGCGCTCACCAACACGGGATTCCAGAAGCGGTCGATGGCGCGCTTCGTTTGCCCGTGCCGGGTCAGCCAATGGGCAAAGTTTACTCCGTCGT
>JBDTBI010000217.1:0-5202 GCA_039924215.1 Acidobacteriaceae bacterium | reverse complement strand
ATTGCAGCCAACACGACCAGTCCAATAGCGGACCAGAGAATCTGGCGGCGACGTTTGCGTTTTTTTAGGTCGGGCCGTTCAATATCCATCATAGAAAGACAATGCATGCGGCTGGCCAAAACAGCAAATTCCGAAACAGTGCGTAATCAATGATTTAAGGGGAACGGCGAAGCGCTATTTCGACCGGTACTGTCCATTATTGAGAATGGCTGTTCATTTCCGGACACTTTCTTCAAGCTCCTCGCCAGCGGCGTGTACAGGGATCATTTGTCAGGATGCAAAGTATCAGGCTGGCCTTTATCATTTCCATCATGCCCAAAAAAGTCCGCTGGGGGATTCTCAGCACAGCCAAAATCGGCGTTAAGAAAGTACTTCCCGCCATGCAGCAGGGCGAGTACACCACCGTCGCAGCGATTGCATCCCGCGACCTTGCGAAGGCTCGGAAAGCGGCAACCGCTCTCGACATTCCCACAGCTTACGGTTCGTATGAGGAACTGCTTGCCGACCCCAATATTGATGCCATCTATAATCCTCTTCCCAACCATCTCCACGTTCCCTGGACCATCCGGGCGGCAGAAGCCGGCAAGCACGTTCTCTGTGAGAAACCCCTCAGCCTGACCGTCGAGGAGGCCAGGACGCTGCTCGCCGTTCGTGCCCGGACCGGAGTGAAGATCGGCGAAGCGTTCATGATCCGCAACCATCCTCAATGGCTCCGCACGCGCGAACTGCTTACAAGCGGACACATCGGGGAAATTCGCTCTGTCATGGGTTTCTTCAGCTACTTCAACGTCGATCCGGCCAACATCCGAAATCACGTCGAGTTTGGAGGTGGCGGACTCATGGACATTGGCTGCTATCTGATCCATGCGTCCCGGCTTGCATTTGGTCAGGAACCGGCTCGCGTACTCGGCTGTATGGATCGCGATACAAAGATGCAGATCGACCGCCTTACTTCGGCGATTCTCGATTTTCCGGGGGGCGGCCAGTCTGTCTTTACCTGCAGCATGCAGTTGATCCCCTACCAGAGGGTCCACTTTCTCGGCACGCGAGGGCGCATCGAAATCGAAATTCCCTTCAACGCACCTCTTGACCAGCCCACCCGTCTTTTTATCGACAGCAGCGGAGACCCTTCCGGCAGCGATGTCACGACAGAGACCTTCCCCATCTGTAATCAATACACATCGGAGACTGATGCCTTCTCCAAAGCCGTCCTGGAAGATGGCGAAGTTTCGGTGCCCCTGGAAGACTCCATCAAAAATATGGCTGTCATTGAGGCTATCTTCCAATCGGCAAATTCAGGCCACTGGGAACTGCCGCAACCATGAACCGTCTAAGGTTTCGATGGCCTACTTGCTACTCGAATCGAATTCGGTGAACAGTGCAAGGTCCACGGCGTTGGCAAGGACCCGATACCCCGCGTCATTGGGGTGCAAATGATCGCCACTGTCGTAGGCGGGAAGGTACCGGCTGGGGTGGGCAGGATCGTGCAAGGCGGTATCCTGATCCACGATCGCGTCGCAGCCGCTTTTTCTGCTGCGGAGAAAGGCGTTGATCCGCTCGCGCGCAGCTTCTCCGGCAGGGGTCCAATAGGCTGCTCCCTGATATGGCGTAAGAGTGGAACAGAAAAAGCGGATGGGATGCTGATGAACGCGGCCAATGAGTCGCTCGATGGCAGCAATCAACTCTTCGGCAGTGGGTGGAGGCTTCGTCGATCCCAGATCGTTAATTGGATCGTCGGAAAAGATCACCCAACGAACGCCAGGCTGCATCAGAACGTCACGATCAAAACGATTCTCGGCGCTCTCGCCTGCTCCGGCATGCAGTAGGCGGTTACCGCTAATCCCTTCGTTCAGGACTCCAATCCCAAGGCCAGCGTGTACCAACCGTTCGGCCAGAAGATTCGGCCAGCGGTGATTTGCGTCGAGCGTGGACTTATAGCCGTCGGTGACGGAAGCGCCAAGAGTCACGACTGACCCGCGAAGCGACTGGCCCTGAAGATCAAGATTGGTTAGGAAATAATAGCTCCTGGTTGTAGTGGTGGATTCAGGCGGATTCGCCTGACCGCTCAGATCTCCCGGTGCGATGTAGTTGGTTTGATTGCCATAGTCGTGGTAAGTTGCAGGACCTTCCGTGCCGGGCAGGTAGAAGCTGATCGCCACATCGCTGAGAGCCGGGACTCTGAATTTTATGGGATCGCTGACTGCGGCTGCTCCGGGAGCGATCGTAACGCTATCCTGCCCGCCGAAGTGCACCTGTCGATCCGTGCCGGGCTCGATTGAGGAGCCACTGCTTCGCAGAGCAATGTGGACATCTTCAACCCGCAACAGCTCGGTTCCGAAAACATTCGAAATGTGAATGCGCGCGCGGTCGCCAGCAGCGCTGGTGTGCACAATCTGACGCAGCGTCTGATGCGTGAAGCTCGTGCTCCGACCATCCCGCACAGGCGCGACGGCCCAAGTTCCGACCCAAGCTGCGTTCGCGGCCTGTGCGGCCGCTGTGCGCGTCGGCCCTGCCAGCAGCAGGATGAGCAAGCTCACCCAGATCGCATGATATCTCCACGAACGATTCAACATGCTGTGATCCTTCCAGCTAGATAATATCGCCACAAAAATATCCGGTCACCGATTCGCATGAAAGAGTCCAATCTGCACTTGACCCAGTCTTTTTGCTGTCACTGCGGCGCTGCCGCCTACCGGTGCAAACTTATATACGGTGTTGGGAGCATCCTGCCGCTCGATCCGGTAATTTGTTCCGGCAGTCCCCCGAAATCGAAGAACCGGCCCTAAGTCCGTCGCTGCGACTTTCTTGTTGCTGCTACCAGCGACAATCGTAACCGGCTGTCCAGGCCATGGGTTGCGAACTCGAAACGTCTGCGTGGTTCCGGCCTCCACGACAACAGTTGTGACTGCGCCATCGCGTACCTGCACATCCACCTTTGTCCGGCCGCGCACATAGACACTGCCGTCCATGGTCCATCCTTGCGGGACGGCAGGCGCGATGCGGATCAACCCGTCGTAGTCCTGCACCAGCGCCTCCTGTAGTGCATCCGCAACAACTCCAACCTGCTCAATATAGAATTCCCCGTACGGCACTTCCCAGTTGGCAAGGCCGTTCGGAGAATGCTGATAGCGCTCGGTAATCTTGACGAGCATAGCTCCGACTTCACTTCCCAATCCGAGACGCGCCGCCTGAATCGGATCGAAGCTCCAGTCGGCATCCCCGGAAAACAAACGATGCTGATAGGTTCGCTTTGCCAGCGAAAAGAGCTGGGATGTATCTCCGATCAGGTTGTAGGGCCAGACCGGCTCCAGCCCGATATTTTCCTCATTGTGATTGGGTGCGCCGGGAAGATACGATTCAGCGATCACATCCTGCCCTTCAGCATCAGCCGACGGTGGCAGCAGCGTCCGATGACCGGTTGCCTGAGTGCGCGGAAATCGGGGAACCTTGGGGAGCGCTGCTTTCAATTGCCGAACGAGATCGGGATCTTTCCCTAACAGTGTCGCCGCCTGAATCGTTGCGGGATACAACGCTCGAGTTGCCGCGATGTCGGTAGTCGGGTCCGTTACGTCCCACTGCGTCTCGTGCGCATTGGAAGGGCTGGTGTGCAGCATCCCGTCTGAACCTGGCTTCTGATAGGCAAGCAGAAAACGCGCCGAGGCAGCCATCACGGGATAATTTCTGGTGAGGAATTTGCGGTCATTGGTGGCCAGATATTGCTGCCACACCCACAAGGAAATTTCAGCTCCAGTAGAAAGCGTGCGGGCGTTGTAATACGGCTTGAAATTGGCATCGCAATCGCGACCGATGCTGATGGGCTTCCAACTTGATTCGTATTCGATGCCCTGGCCGTTGAAGCGCATCGTCTCCGGCACACAGACCCCATCACGGCCCTTCATATTCTGTTTCGTCCACTTCTCGATGTTCGGCAGATTTTCTCGATAGAGATTGAAATACGGTCGGTTGAGCTGCGATAGCCCCGCACCCAGATTCGCGGCCACCTGCATGCGCAGGTTCCAATGCCAGAAGGCGGAAGGGTCCCATTGATGCGCATCGCGCGCTGAGGAAAGCATATCGGCCACGCCAGCCTGCGAGCCGGGAAACTCGACACCCTTTTCCGCGGCTGCGTCAAAGAGATAGATGTTGCGGAGATTCTCCATGTACTCTCCCACACCATCCTGCGAAGTAATCTTAATCATTCCTGTGCGATTCCAGAAAGCATGCCACCATGCCCGGTGTGTAGAGGGAGATATCACGGACAGTGCGGTATGTGCGATGGCCGCCGCGTTTTGCGTACCGTTGTACTGCGGCGCCGCAACGAGGATGCGGAAATGGCCGTCGGGATAAGGTTTGAATGAAACTGTGATCGTCAGCGGGCTGGTGACCGCAACGGAAACGTCACGGCCCAGTGCTGTAATCGCCGACAGCGAACCGAAGGAGCGTCCGGAGAAGCCCGGATTTTTGTTGTCCTTCCAGTGCTGCCACAGCATGCCAACGCGTCCCTTGGCTAAAGTTTGGGCAGTGCGCGGCTCCCATAGCCGGAGTTGCGCAGTCTGCTGTTCCGCAGGCAGGGCACCGGTTACATCAATGACCAGAGTATCGGTGTCAGGCTGGACATACGCTTTCGCGGTCATGCCGCCGCCGTGCTCTTGGAATTCTCCGTTGTAAAGGTCCAGCCTTCCGGCGTAATCGCCGGCCCGAATCAGGGGCGTGAGTCCGGGAAGAACAACCTGACCCGGCGAAAGGCGGTCGGGCAGCGTATCAGCGCGATTGAGTTGCGCGGTGAATCCATCCGCTGACCAAACGGCCACCCCGAGCCTTCCATTGCCCAGCGGCATCGCCTGGCCCGCTTGAATGTTTGGCTGAGCGAGAACGATATCGGACCGGCTGACGACGCCGGCGACATCGACATGAAATTGTCCCCGCTTCCAGGCAGTCGTCAAATTTCGCGTGGCCGATTGCGCTGACATATTTCCTGCGCAGGCCGCAAACAGCAGGAGCACGAACGCAATTCCGATCAAACAATTCCCCCTATACGCACGAGGAGTCTTCATCTTTCGCAAATCGCCTGGAATTTTGCGCAGCGAGATAAATTAGGTGAATCGTGTCGCCCGCCCCGCCGCGATATGTATCTCTAATGTTTGCCGCGGTAGAAGACATGCCAGATCTTGCCTTTTTGGCTGTCCGTAATGTAGATCGAGC
>JBDTBI010000216.1:0-4803 GCA_039924215.1 Acidobacteriaceae bacterium | reverse complement strand
AATCAAAAAGGTGGAGTCGGCAAGACCACGACTGCGATCAATCTTTCCGCAGGATTCGCACTCGAGGGCGTGCCTTGCATGCTCATCGACTGCGATCCGCAATCGAATTCGACGGGTGGCATGGGGTTCGCTCGCGATGAAGATCGCGCCTCCATTTATACGGTCCTGATCGGGGAATCCACGGTTGCAGAGACTGCTCTTGACTCCGGGATCGAGAATCTCAAACTACTCCCCAGTAGCAAACACTTGATCGGGGCCAATGTCGAACTGGTCCAGGCGGAAGACCGGGCCTATCGGCTGAAAAATGCGCTGGAGAAATATGAGGGTCCGGAGCAACTCTTTATCCTCGATTGTCCGCCAGCGCTCGATCTGTTGACCTTGAACGCGCTCGTTTCCGCGGATTCCCTTCTGATTCCCATGCAGGCGGAATATTTTGCCCTGGAGGGCGTCAGTGAACTGGTACAGACGCTGAACCGGGTTCGGGATGGCTTTCGCCCGGAACTGACGATCGAGGGTGTGGTCTTGACCATGTACGATGAGCGGACCAACCTTGCCCAGCAGGTAACGGAGAATTTACGGGAATATTTTGGCGATAAGTTGCTGAAAACGACGATTCCGCGCAATATCCGGTTGGCGGAAGCACCCAGCCATGGGAAGCCCGTCCAGATCTATGATCCGCGCTCTCGTGGGGCGGAAAGCTATATGGATCTGGCCCGAGAAATCCTGCTGCGCAATAAGATTGAGAGTCCGCGGGAGCTGGCTCGTCGTGCCGCATCCAAACGCACCAAGGATGACGTTAAGGTCCGCTTCTGGCCTTACACATGAGGCACGCTTCCCCGTTGGCTCCTCAGCAAATCAATGGAAACGGATTTTTTTATGGAGAATTGGCTCGCATGACTCGAATCGAATCGAAAGGCTCAGGCAAGGCAGAGGGTCACAAGCGCCGGGCGCTCGGCAAGGGTTTGGAATCGCTGCTCTCTAGCCCTGTTCCAAAGGCAACCTCAACTTCCGGAGAGGCTTGGGCAGCCCCAAAAACAGCCACCCCCACCGGTGACTCGAATCGACAGGATCCCACCCCTGGGCCACCGGCTGGAACGCCGCGCGAGATTCCCATTGATCAGATCGACGCCAATCCATACCAGACTCGCATGCATGTCGATGAGGAAAAGCTGGAGGAGCTGGCTCGCTCCATCGTGGCCAATGGCGTGGTTCAGCCGATCATCGTGCGCCCGCTCCCCAATGGCCGCTTCCAGTTGATCGCCGGGGAGCGCCGCTGCCGCGCCTCGCAGAAGGCCGGGAAGCCCACAGTCCCTGCCATCCTGCGCCAGGTCTCCGACGAACAGGCCATGGAAATGACCATCGTCGAAAATCTCCAGCGTGCCGATCTCAACCCCATGGAACAGGCGCGCGCCTACGACCGCCTCAGCCGGGACTTTCACATGACCCAGGAGCAGGTGGCGCAGAGAACTGGCAAGGACCGGACGACAGTCGCCAATTTCCTCCGCCTGCTGCGGCTTCCTCCAGAAGTTCAGGGCAAAGTCGAGTCTGGCGATCTGACCTTTGGGCACGCGCGCGCGCTGCTAGCGCTCGATTCTCCGGCAGCGATCCTCAAGGCCATGAGCAAAGTGATGGCCCTGACCATGTCCGTGCGCCAAACCGAAACCTACGTCCAAGGTCTGATGGATCCGGAAAAGAAAAGATTAGATGGCGAACATAAAGCGAATATGTCACCGCTCGATCCTAACGTTCGCGAAGCTCAGGAGCGGTTGCAGCGTCAGCTCGGGCTGAAAGTTCGAATTGAGGACAAACGAGGACGAGGTCGCGTGGTAATTGAGTATGCCGGTCTGGAAGATTTCGATGCCCTGCTGACCGCACTGGGCGCGGCCGGATAGAATTCCATAGAGTCCATTTGGGGCGATGAAGCTCTGAAGCGCCGTCTTCTTTGACCTGATTCCATCCTTTTCCCATAGTTTGATTTCCTCCTGTTTGGGCGAGGCCGCTTGAGTCGCATGAAATTATCCAAGTCGCTGTTTCGATTTCGCTGGTGGATTCTGTTGGTCATCTTTGTGCTAGGATTTTGGGCGCCGTTCAGTCGTTTGGGCGGCACGCGCCCAGGGTCCACCTGGCTATGGCTTTCCGGAACGCTATCCAGCTATCGGATTCTTCCCATTGCCGACTCCATTTTCATGGTCATGGGGATTGCAATTCTGCTGGTCTTTTTGGCGGCGCTGCTGCGTACCTGGGCAGCGGCCTATCTTGGGCAGGATGTAGTGACGGACCGTGCCCTGCATGGGGAGCGCATCGTCGCCAGTGGGCCCAATCGCTATCTCCGTAACCCGCTGTATGTGGGGCTGTGGCTTCATACTGTGGGTCTGTCGATTCTTATGCCGCCCGATGGTGCACTGTTTGCCGTAGTTACCGTAGCCATCCTGATCGCATTTCTGGTGCACGCCGAAGAACGCAACCTCGCTGCCGAACGCGGAGAAGGATATGCCGCGTACAAAAAGGCTGTTCCCCGTTTCCTCCCGGCTTTCCTGCCGCGCGTTGCTGCCGGCTCTGAGCAGCCCCATTGGAAACACGGCTTCCTCGCAGAGATCTACATGTGGGGCGTGGTCGTCACCTACGTGGTCTTCGCCAGCCGCTACAACGTAACCCTTCTCGAGCAGGGCGTATTGATCTCGCTCGGCATCTCCGTTATCGCCAGAGGCATCATGAAGTCGCCTGGACCGGAAACCTCATAAATTCGGAAATCCATAAAACTCATCTGCAAAAGTCTACAAAAATAGAAAGGGCGCTCCAAGGAGCGCCCTTTCTACATAAAAAGTCCACAATCGTATGCAATCCTCGGCAATCTGGCGCAGGAACGGCAATTGAACCGTACCGTGCGCCCCGGCAGCATCGGTGCTTCCTTCGCGTGCCGCACCATTACTGCGAATCGCCTGGATTTTCTGCTCCCGAAGTTACTTCCTGGGAGGCGCAATCGAATCCTTCGCGGCCTTCGCCACGCGGAACTTGACCACTGTCTTGGCCTTGATCTTGATGGCTTCTCCAGTCTGCGGATTGCGGCCCATGCGGGCTTTGCGCTCTGCCTTCACCAGACGGCCCAGTCCTGGAATCACAAAGACGCCGTTTTTCTTGGTTTCCTTGACTGCGGTTTCTGCCAGCAGATCCAGAAAGGCTGCTGACTGCTTGTTGGTCAATTCGAGTTTCTCGGCCAGGTGCCGAACGAGTGCGGTTTTGGTCATGCCTGCTGCCATGGTTTGTGTTCCTCCTGATTACAGCAGTGGGGTATGCCACTGCATCTTGGTTTGACTTCTGTCACCCCGGTCTTTGTCTCCCCGGTCTCGCTCGACGAAATGCAGAGACAGGCAACATTGACGCGGGTTCGAGAAACCCTTCCGCCGTCTACCTTGCGTGTTTCTGAAGCATTTGTCAACGGTAAATCGCGTATTTCCACAGGTTTTCTTAGGGTTTTACCCTATTTCGCTGGAATTTAGCCGAATTTAGCCGATTTTTACGATCCAACCCTCCTCAAAGCCGCTTGAACGCGGGCTTTTTCTGCGTCTGCAACACACAACAATTTCAACCGGCGCCCGCGGAATACTTCCTGAATTTCCGTCTTTTGGCAGTTTGAAAGTCTCGCCTCACGAAACCATAGAATGGGGGTATGGAAATCAAACGCATTGGTTCGCAACCCTCGCGCACAGGTCCGGCAGATTGGTTTACGGGCACTGTCCGTATTGACCCGCTTTTTCAGGCACCCGATCCCGCGATTGTTGCGAGTGCCAGCGTTACGTTTGAGCCTGGAGCGCGTACCGCTTGGCATACCCATCCGCTGGGACAAACTTTGATTGTCACGGCGGGCTGCGGATGGGGCCAGCGGGCAGGTGGTGCGGTCGAGGAAATCCATCCCGGAGATGTGGTTTGGTTCGCGCCCGGCGAGAAACATTGGCATGGAGCAACACCAACCACGGCCATGACTCATATCGCGATTCAAGAGCGGCTCGACGGCAAGGTTGTGGATTGGCTGGAGCACGTCAGCGACGAACAATACAGAATATGAGTCGTATGAAACGGACCCACTCCCAATGTTTCCCTCGCGGCCAGACACCGGAATGTTCTCGCTATACTGACTACAGTATTTTTCACGCTTCATACTTTTTAGTTAAGGACCAAGAATAGAATGCAGCCCGAGACACAGACAGGAAACCACGCTGGCCATCGCGCGCTGGCGGAGCCGGTGCCATTGGAACAGGTCTTGCGGGTTGCTGAACTGGCGCATCTGGAACTGACTCCCGACGAGCAGCAGGAAATGCTACGCGATCTGAATGCCATTCTGGGCCACGTTGCGCAGTTGAACGAACTGGATACGACAGACGTCCCGCCCATGACGCAGGTAAAGGACGTCACCGGTGCAAATCCTGAGGCTGGCAGCGGAGATAAATCCGCCGGCAATGTGCTGCGAGAAGACAAGCCGCGTCCCTCACTCGATCGCGACGCTGCAATGGCTGCGGCACCGGAAACCGACGGCACCTATTTCAAAGTGCCGAAGGTCATTGAACGGTGAAATGGAACGATGAAAGAACGGTGGGATTGATCCGCGCGTCGCAAGTACTTTCGATATTTGTAATAGATACAGTTTCATAAGGGGAAAGGATGACAGAATCTAAATCCACTCCGCCGAATCCAGGCGCCGCGCATCCGGCACCGCGCACCATTCGGTCCGCCCGTGAGGCAATTAGGAGTGGCGAAACGAATGCCGTTCCGCTGGCCGAATCCTATTATGCGACCATTGCCGCTGAG
>JBDTBI010000215.1:0-3683 GCA_039924215.1 Acidobacteriaceae bacterium | reverse complement strand
TGGACCACGGATTTTTTAGTGGTCCAACGAGTGCTTTCCGCAAAAAATCTGCGTGCGGCGCAAATGGCGCCGATCATCGGCGCAGGCTTCAAGATGATGGTGCCAATTATTGTGATTCTGCCCGGCTTGCTTGGTCTGGCGGTCTTGCCGCATCTGTTGCCGGAAAATGTCGCCATGCATGTGGCGGGCTCCTACAGCTACAACGAAGTCTTGCCTCTCATGCTGGTGCGATATTGCGGTCCCGGCTTGCTGGGTCTGGGGATCACCGCTTTGATTGCCGGCTTCATGTCCGGCATGGCGGGTAACGTCAGCGCATTTTCCGCCGTGTGGACCTACGATATCTATCGATCGCAGATCCACAAACATGGGACCGACCGGCATTATGTGGCGATGGGGCGCTGGTCGACCATCCTTGGAGTGATTGTCAGCATCGGTGCCGCGTATTTGGTAATGCAGTTTGCAAGCATCATGGATTACGTGCAGGCGCTGTTCAGCTTTTTTATTGCGCCGCTGTTTGGCACGGTGATTCTGGGCATGCTGTGGAAACGAGCAACTGCCGCGGGTGGCTTCTGGGGCTTACTGACAGGAACAGTGGTGTCTGTGAGCCTCTATTTATGGGTTCACTTCAATCCCGCAGCGTTGGCGGAGGTAGCCTTCTCCATTCATGCCAAGACCATGGCAGAAAATTTGTATCGGGCAATGTGGGCATGGATTGCCTGTGTTGTCGTGACGGTTGTTGTCAGCATGTTCACTACGCCCAAGCCGGATTCGGAATTGAATGGGCTGGTGTATGGGGCCACGGTCATTCCGCACCAGGAACCCATGGTGCTGTATAAAAACCATTGGTTCTGGGCCGGGGTTGTGATCGTAATTTTCTTTATCCTTAACATTATGTTCTGGTAGAGCATGGATGGTAGGGGACGGAGCGAGGAGTGGCTGCAATGCACAAGACAGATGTTTCCATCTGGTTCTTCAATGGCGTCATGCTGACCCTCTACGGTTTGATGATTGGCGGCTATGGAGTGTACGAGCTGATTAGCGGACATCTGCCGCACGTGGTGTTGGCCAATCTGCACGCGCCGTTATGGTGGGGCGGTCTTCTGCTCGCCCTGGGCCTGTTCTATTGCGTAAAGTTTGCACCACGTAAAAATCGTAATTAGGGAGCAATAAGTATGAGTGCGAAACAGATGACATTCGGAATGATTGTTGGCAATCGGGGGTTTTTTCCTGACCGTCTGGCCAAAGAGGGCAGGGAAGAGATGTTGCGGGTACTTGAGGAGGCTGGGATACGGGTCATCGCCCTCACTCCCGAAGAATCGAAGTACGGAGCCATCGAAACCCATGAGGAAGCGCGGCGTTGCGGTGACTTGTTTCGCCGGCACCGCGATGAGATCGATGGGGTGATCGTCACCTTGCCGAACTTTGGCGACGAGCGAGCCATCGCGGATGCCATGCGCTATTCGACTCTGCGCGTGCCGGTCCTTATTCAGGCCACGCCAGACAAGGCATCGAAAATGTCGATTGCGTTTCGCCGCGACAGTTTCTGCGGAAAAATGTCAGCTTGCAACAATCTGATGCAGTATGGCATTCCATACTCGTTGACCAGGCTGCACACGGTTTCACCCAGTTCCGATGCATTCAAAAAAGATCTGGCCTGGTTTGCTGCCGTCTGCCGCGTGGTGCGCGGCCTGACCAACCTGCGCATCGGTCAGATAGGCGCACGGCCAGCCGCCTTCAATACGGTCCGCTTCAGCGAAAAGCTGCTCGAAGCCAACGGCATCTCGGTGGAGCCGATCGATCTTTCCGAGATTATAGGGCGCATCAACCGGCTGAAGGATGGCGATAGCAATGTCGAAGCGAAGCTGGCAGCCATCAAGAGTTATGTGAAGACTGGCAATGTTCCAGAGCCGGCGTTGATCAAGATGGCGAAGCTCGGTTGGATAGTTGAACAGTGGATGCAGCAGACGCAAACAACCATCAGCGCCGTGCAGTGTTGGACCTCAATCGAGCAATACTTTGGTGTCGTGCCCTGCACGATTATGAGCATGATGAGTGAGGACCTGATTCCCTCTGCCTGTGAGGTGGACGTCGTCGGTACCGTCAGCATGCACGCGCTGGCTCTGGCTTCAGAAACCCCAAGCGCGCTGCTGGACTGGAACAACAATTACGGGGACGACCCGAACAAGGCCGTTTGCTTTCATTGCTCGAATCTGCCAAAGCATTTCTTCAAAGATGTCGTCATGGATTTTCAGGCCATTATCGCCGGGACTGTGGGTAAGGAAAATACCTTCGGCACCATGGCCGGCCGCGTGAAAGCGGGCGCGATGAGCTATGCACGCTTTTCCACCGACGACCGCAATGGCGAGATGCGAGGCTATGTCGGTGAAGGAAAATTCACCAGCGACCCACTTGAAACCTTCGGCGGGGCCGGGGTAGTGGAAATTCCGCGCATGCAACGCCTGCTACGTTTTATCTGTGAACAAGGTTTCGAACATCATGTCGCCGCCAACTTCTCTGAAAGTGCCAGCGCCGTGTATGAGGCTGCCAGCAATTATCTCGACTGGAACATGTATTTTCACGAACGGGAAGAAGATTAAGCAATGGCTATTGTTATCGGAGTCGATTTTGGAACACTTAGCGTGCGCGCATCAGTTTTTGACAGTGAGCGGGGTCGGCTGTCAACTGCGGCTGCGGACTATCCGCTGCACCGCAAGCGAGAAGATCCGGATTACGCAACGCAGTCGCATACCGACCAGATGCATGCGCTGGTGAAAGCCGTGCATCAGGCGGTGGCGGAAGCCGGCGTATCGGGAGATTCAATCGCGTCGATTGCTCTCGATACGACAGGATCCAGCGTGATTCCAGTCGATGCCCGCATGCAGCCGCTTGGCGAGTACTACCTCTGGTGCGATCATCGCGCCAAGTCCGAGGCGCAGGAGATAACCCAGCTTGCGCATCGGCAGAAGATTGAGGCCATTGAATGGTGTGGCGGCGTCTATTCCCACGAATGGGGCTTTGCCAAGTTGTTGCACTGGCTACGACACAATCCTGAAAAACGGGCACAATTTGCCAGTGCTTTTGAACATTGCGATATGGTCTCGGCTACGCTGGCTGGCGTTACCGATCCATCGAAGGTCGTGCGCAGTGTTTGTGCCATGGGGCATAAGTGGATGTGGAATCCGCGCTGGGGTGGGTTTCCGCCACAGGCATTTCTCTCCGCAGTGGATCCGTTGCTGGAAGGCGTTGTCGAGAAACTACAGAGTCCTGTAGAAACTTCCGATCATATCGCCGGACATTTGAGCGCCTATTGGGCAGAACAACTGGGACTCAAAGCCGGTATTCCGATTCCGGTCGGCGCGTTGGATGCCCATTGGGATGCGCTGGGAGCGAGTATTCGTGAGGGCGACGTCGTCAATGTCGTTGGCACTTCCACCTGTATCATGGCAATCTCTAAAAAGACAACGCTGGTTCCCGGTGTCAGCGGTGTCGTTCCCGGCTCCATTCATCCGCACTTTACCGGTCTTGAGGCTGGGCTCTCCGCAACCGGAGACATCTTCGATGCAATCGCGCGTCGTGCCGGTACCAGCGTGAAGGATCTCTCGAAGGGGCTGGAGAAGTATCATGCGGGTCAAACAGGATTGCTGCGGCTTAGCTGGGACAACGGTGATCGCACCGTGCTTGTC
>JBDTBI010000214.1:0-4466 GCA_039924215.1 Acidobacteriaceae bacterium | reverse complement strand
TGCTTCTTCTGCTCGAACAGGACACGCGCGTCGAGCGCGTTCATTTCATCGCGTCGGAAAGCTCCCTGCGCGTCCTTGCGGAAGAACTGCAAATCAGCGGCCGGAACGATCTGATCGCGAAATTGCTTGGCCAGGCGGCCGTGAAGATCACGCAACACGCACCCAGCGACATTGGTGCGCCCATTGCCAGCGGCAGTTATCCCTGTGACGGTATGTTCGTGCTGCCCTGCAGCATGGGAACCTTGGGCGCGATTGCCAACGGGCTGGCGGACAACCTGATCCCGCGGGCCGCCGACGTCTGTTTGAAAGAAAAGCGTCCGCTGATTCTTTGTGTGCGCGAAACGCCTTTCAACAAAATTCATTTACGCAACATGCTGAGTGCAGCTGACGCAGGCGCCACCATCTTCCCGGTCATTCCAGCCTTCTACAACCATCCCATCGACACGCTGGCGATGGTGCGGCAATACGTTTGCCGCGTGCTGGCGCACGTAGGCCTGCCGCAAGCCTCCGCCTATCAATGGAGCGGTAAAAATCAGTAAGGGGGAGACAGCATCTCTAATACTGATATATTCCGCCTGTCATCGGCGGTTCGCTGTGCAGGAATCCCACTACCTTGGGAACAATGCGGCCCGCACAGGTCGCCGGCGCCAGGTGCCCACAACCGGAATAAAATTGTAGTACTGACTGCGGGATCAGGTGTTGCATTCGCAGCCCGACACTTGGTGGAATTAAGGAGTCCTGTGCACCCCACACCAGAAGCACTGGCATACCAAGCTGGCCGAAGCAGCCATCCAACTCATTCTTTTCGCTGAGCATGGATTCAACTGAGCGACGAATAACCAGAAAATTACGCTGCATGGCGCGCAGCAGATCCCGCTGAAAAAAACCAGGAAAATGTCGTGGATGCGCCATCAGAAACTCTTCCAAACGTCTCAATTGAGGAACAGTACGCGGTTCAAAAATATCCGGCGTAAGAGGGGTATGAAACCGTAGTCCGGCACTATTCATCAGGACCAGACGTCGAATGCTGTGCGGATGTTCCAATGCAGAATCCAGCGCCACCCAACCGCCCATCGACCATCCGATCACATCCGCTTGCTGCACATGAACCGCATCCAGAAATCCATGCACCAGATCCGCCTGCTGCTGCATGGTATAGTCAATGTCGGGGTGGTCCGTGCGTCCGCACCCTAGCAGATCGATGGCATAGACACGAAAGCCATTCTTTGCATAGGAAGGCATCTGCGGTGTCCAATCCTCTGAACGCGCACCGAGCCCATGAATCAGCAGCAGGGGTTTGCCATATCCGCCAACAAAGTAATGTACGCGATACGGCCCAACCATCACATATTCGCTGTGAAACCCGGCCAGGCCGAGGCGCGCGTGTATTGCCTCATCGACGAACCAAAGTGGCCTCTTGTAGAACAGAATGCTCAGGACGATGACGGCAACCAGCAGCGTTAACACGAACAGCACTCCCATGCTCTTGAGCGCCAGCTTGATACGCGACTGCGGGAGGGCGTCGCGGAATCAGGTGGGGTTTCCATCGCCATCAATGGTACGTGCTCGTACCGTTCCCAGCCAGCTCTTCCATAGAGCCGCGGAAAGCAAATAACCATGACTTCGTACATTAACTATCGACTGCAACGTTTGGCCGTTATTATGGTCACGGCAACTATATCGACGTGAATGGAGCTGTCCCGCCAGCATTGCCCTCTACGTGATGGAAGAGTCGGAAAGATGATCGCAGGTACGTTTGGCTGCCCCTCAGGGATTCGAACCCCAATATGCTGATTCAGAGTCAGCTGTCCTACCATTGAACGAAGGGGCAGTACGAGGACGCACGGAGAAGCAGCGTCTTACTTGAATATATTGGCCGCGCGCGCTCCGGTCAATTGCCTGACCCATTTTCGGAGGCTCATTCTTTTCGGGGCCTTATTCTTCGCGCAGAACTTGTAGGGGTTTTTGTTTCAGGATGCGATAGCTTGCGAGCCATCCGGTGATGCCGGACAAAATTGCCGTTGCCACCGCGGCGACGAGTGAGATGCCCCAATCCGGATGAAAACTGACATCGAGCTTGTGCAGCAGGATATTCGACAGCACCAACGCACTCAGCACGCCAACAATACCGGCAATCCCTCCCAGCATCAGGAATTCGACGCTCAGCATGGAGATGATCTGCTTTCTGAGTGCTCCCAAAGACTTAAAAATCGCTACCTCGCGTACCCGTTGAAAGCGTGTGGCGGTCACGCTCGACGCCAGAATGATTCCCCCGGCCAACAGAACAAAAACCGACACAAATCGCAGGATCATGGCGATCTGATCCACAACTTTGCGGACCACCTCCAGCACATCCGCCATGTTGATCACCGTCACTGTTGGGTAGGCCGCGAACAAAGTCTTCTCTACCTCGCCAACACGCGCCGGGTCCGCGTGGAAAGCGGCGTACCAAACCACGGGGAGGCCGACCAGGGAACGGGCCTGCAAGACGAACTGACTGCGGGAATAGATGTGTTCTCCGTCAGAACGGTAGATTGCAGACACTGTAGTATCAATTGGACTATTGCCGGCGAGAAATTTGATTTGCGAGCCCACCTTGAGATGCAGGGCCTTCGCTGTGTGGTCGCTGACCGCTACCAGCGGTGCCGTATTGTCCTTTGTCCACCAGCACCCGGCCGCGACCTTCTCCCCCAGAGGCACATCGTCCGACCAGGTCAAGGACGTTGATCTCAACCTTCGCCTGGGATAATGCTGAATATGCAACTGATCGGTAGAAACGCCGTCAAGCGAAAGGATACGGGCGGAAACGATGGGGATCGTTTCCAGGGCGCCGTGTACTGCCGGTTGCGCAGCAATCAATTTTTTCACTCCCGCCAGTTCATCCGCTCCCACATCGATCAGAAATACATTCGGATTGTTCGAAGACCCGCTGGTCCGATGCAGATCGCGCACAATGGAATGTTGGACGTAGTAAATCGTCATCATCAGCATGACGCCAAGCCCCAGCGACGTGAGTACCGCTGCGGACTGATTACCGGGCCGTTGCAGATTGAGCAACCCCTGCCGCATCATGGGCGTTAGTCTTCGGCGCTGGAATTGCATGGCCCATGTCACGGCCGCCAACAAACCAGAGGCAGCCAGCAGCAAAGCGATTAGAACGACCAGCAAGCCCCCGGCAAACCATTCACCAACCACCCTCGATTGCGTCAGGCTGCCGGCAATCGCAGCTAATCCAACCAGAATGACCACAATAGTGACGATTTGGGCTGGATCGCGCGAAAATATCTTACCCATTCCACTTCCTTGTTCGTCTTCTACGTTGCGGCGCAGAATTCGTAACGGATGGAAGTTTCGTATTTCAAGTAGGGGTGGCAGCGTAAACAGCAGTGTCGTCAAAATCCCCGTTAACATCCCAATCAAAATGGGGGATAAAGCAAGCCGTCCTTCGACGGGCAGCGAAATCAACCGCTGCAATAAATAAGGGAATGCCCGCGCCACGCCAAAACCCGCCCCGACGCCTACGAGCGCACCCACGCCGCCAAGGAAAAGCGTCTGTATCAAATAAATGCGCATCACCTGCGAAGAACGAGCACCCAATGCTTTCATAATTGCAACTGTTTCCAACCGCTGTTGCAAATGCGCGTGCATGGCCATCCCTACGCCAATTGCGCTCAGCACCATCGTCACAAGACACACCAGCGTCAACATTGCCGTAGAGCGATTGAGGCCATTTACGAGTGCTGGATTCGCTTCCCTGAAATCGGTGACCTGCGCTTCCGGCAAAATTGCTTCGACTCGTTTGCGTAGTTCGCCGATGTCCATCCCCTGCTGGGTTCCACGCGCCGGCAAATGAAATAGCATTCGTTCGCTGGCCCGGCTTCCAGGGCGAAGCAATCCCGTAGAGGGCAGCGCAGACTGGGTGGTCATCACACGCGGCCCGATGCTGAAAGAGGAAGAAATCCTGTCAGGTTCTGAGCGCAATACATCCGCGATGACGAAGCTCCGGTTGCCCAGATGAAGCACGTCCCCCACACGGGTATGCATGCGCAGCAGAAATTCTTCGCTGACCACGGCCGCCTGGTCCTGCAGTACGTTCCGTAGCAATTTTCCCGAAGCTAATTGCACTTTTCCGTAGTATGGGTACTGCGACGGGTCGACTGCCTTCAACGAAACCAGTACGGGGTTCGGGCTCGTGGCGGTCGATGCCATCGAGACGGTCTCGGTGGTCAGGGTATGCTGGACGCCTTGCGATTGCAGCTGGTTCAGTTCAGCCAGCTGTTCATCCGTATATGCGTGATAATCGGTTGCCGAAAGATCTGCGGCCATCAGGGTCCGTGCCTGCTCCAGCAAGGTTCGCTGAAAGACCAGGCTAAAACTCCGCACGCCGGTCAGTGAGCCGACCCCCAGTGCCACCGCGATTACGACAAATGAGAACTTGATCCAGGAAGCACTCAGATCGCGCCACG
>JBDTBI010000213.1:0-4038 GCA_039924215.1 Acidobacteriaceae bacterium | reverse complement strand
AATCCTGCTATGCAAATACGCTTGAACTGATCGACCAACTCGGCCAGTTTGTGCTGGAACATGTCGATGCGCTGGGAGACAGGATCTTTGGCGGCGCGCTGTATCCAACTCGTGAAGATAGCGAAATCCTCGCTGCCGATCTGCTGCCGTTTATGCGCGGCCGACTTTCGTCGAAGCTGCGAGTTATTGGCAATTATTCCGCGCTCTCGGAAGTGCTGCAATTTGTGAACTCGGCGGAAGCGGAGAAACTGGCATGGCTGGGCACCAGTTGCCCAGATCATTTCATTCGCACCAAAATCAGGCCGATGTTTGTTCACTGGAACCCGGCCCAGGATGCTGCACAACTCCGCACTGCGTTCGACAAGGATTTGGAGCAATATCGTCGCGATTACTCTGCCTACTACCAGAGCTATGTGCTTCCGGATTCCCCAGCAATGCGCAGCGCCAACCCTACCGTGGTGCTGATCCCCGGCCTGGGCATATTCAGCTTTGCCAAAAGCAGGGCCGAAGCGCGAATCACCTCCGAACTGTACGTCAATGCCATCCATGTGATGGAAGGCGCCACCGCACTCGCCGATAATGCGGCAAACAAGAAGGAGCCCGCAGAGTACCCGCAGGCTGGGCCGTCCGCTCCTTCCTCAGCCTTTCAATGCCATTCCAACTATGTTGCGATGCCAACGCTCGAAGCTTTTCGGATTGAATATTGGGCAATGGAAGAGGCAAAGATTCGCCGTCAGCCACCAGAGAAACTGCTCAGCCGTCGTATTGCTCTGGTCGTCGGTGGTGGTAGCGGCATTGGGCGCGAGGTAGCGATTCTGGCGGCGGCCAGCGGAGCAGCCGTCGCCGTTGCCGATCGCAATCTTCCCGCTGCGGAGGCAGTGGCCGCGGAACTTCGCAAGCGCTACGGTCGCGATACCGCTCACGCCATCGAAATCGATATTACCGGGGAAAGCTCGATCCAAACTGCACTGCGGACTGTGATTTCCCTGTGCGGTGGTCTCGATTTGCTGATCAATACAGCAGCTCTCTTTCCGGCGTCTGCGGACAATACGACCTCTCCAACGCAATGGGGCAAGACGCTTGAGATCAACGTAACCGCCAATTATTTTCTCGCCGAGCAGGCGGCGCGCATCTTCCGCGAGCAGGACCTGGACGCGAGCATTGTGCTGACCAGTTCCGCAAACGCGGTTGTCGCCAAACGCGGAAGCGAAGCGTATGACGTCAGCAAAGCTGCCGTCAGCCATCTGGTGCGTGAACTGGCTGTTTCGCTGGCCCCGCGGATTCGAGTGAATGGCATCAGTCCCGCAACCGTGATTCGTGGGTCCACGATGTTTCCTCGTGAACGCGTCCTCGCTTCCCTGAAGAAGTACACCATTCCCTTCGACGCATCCGCCAGCGATGACGAACTACGAAATCTGCTGGCTGAGTTTTACGCACAGCGTACACTGACCCATCAGCCAATCGATCCAGTCGACTGCGCCCGCGCAATTCTCTTTCTTGCGGGTCCAGAATCGCGCTGCACCAGCGGCCACATTATTCCCGTCGATGGCGGTTTGGCCGAGGCTTTTCTCCGGTGATGACTCCAGCCGATCCTCGGGCCGTGGTTGCAGTGGATCTGGGCGCGCAGAGTTGCCGCGTATCGCTGCTGCGCTGGCTTCCCGACGGCCCTAAAGTGCAGCTCGTGCATCGCGTACCAAATGCTCCCGTGGCTAGAGATGGACATTTGCATTGGGACCTATCCATGCTGTGCGACGCAGCGGATGAAGGACTTCGCCTCTGTGCTGCAATTGCGACGGAGGGCATTGCATCGATCGGCGTTACGGGATGGGCTGTAGATTATGTGCGCCTCAAGACCGACAATCAGGCAACTGCCGAAAACCCCGCGAGGGTGCTACCGATTGGCGATCCATTCTGTTATCGCGACCCGCGCACCGGACCGGCCATGGAGACGCTTCATAAAAGAATTGGAGCGGACCGTCTCTACGCGCTGACCGGCATCCAGGTGCTTCCCATCAATACTCTGTACCAGTTGTATGCCGATACCCTGGCGGGTGTTCCGAGCAGTCTTCCCTGGCTCAACCTGCCGGAGTACATGCTCTATCGCTGGGGGGCTAAGCCCGTTGCGGAATACACCAATGCAACCCATACAGCTATGGTCGCGCTGGGCAAGCAACAGTGGTCAGCGGAAATTCTCGCGGCCACCGGAATCGATCCTTCCGCCGCGCCGACAATTGTTGCTCCCGGCTCCATTGTGGGTCGTCTACAGGGATCCTTGGCCGAACTGGATGCCTTGCACCACGCGCTGTTGATCGCGCCCGCCTGTCACGATACGGCTTCCGCGATTGCCGGCATTCATGCCAGCGGTGCCGATTGGGCCTACATCAGTTCTGGCACGTGGTCGCTCGTCGGAACACTACTGGACGTGCCCTGTGCCGGTCCGGAAGCCGCTCGGTTAAATTTCACGAATGAAGGCGGAGTCGGCGGAAAAATTTGCTTTCTGCGGAATGTGAATGCCCTGTGGCTGCTGAATCAATGCATCGAGGCCTGGCAGGCCGAGGGCCAGCATTGGACAGCGGAACAGCTGGTCGAAGCAGCGGCAAAGCTCCCTGCACCGCAAGCGTTGCTCGATTTGGACGACCCACAATTGATCGCGCCCAAGCATATGCCGGAGGCCATTGCGAGGCAGTTGGAGAATCGAGGCACACCAGCAACCCCATTCGTATCGTCACCGGCCGCCATGACGAACCTGATTCTCCATAGTCTGGCCGCCCGCTACGCGACACTGCTGCATCAGGTGGAAACGCTGACGGGGAAACACTTTCGGCGTCTTTATGTGGTCGGCGGGGGCAGTCGAAATGCCCTGCTAACCCGGTTGACCCAGCAGGCGACCGGACTGGAGCTGATATGTGGCGCGCAAGAAAGTTCCACGGTTGGTAATTTCGCAATTCAGATCGCCGCTCTGGAGAAACGACATCGCAGTGGCACAGTCGAGTATCGTGGGGATGTGGCTCAACACGGCGTAGATCACGAGGCGGTCGCCCAGTGGGCGGGATTGCTTACGGATCCAAGTGTTCACCCGCCGGTCAACGAAATGATTCATGCATCGCCCGCATAATCCGGCGCAGCAGCACCCATTGAGGTAAATCGTCGATGACTAAAAAGCCTGACTCACCCATTCAGAATTCAGTGCACGACGCAGACTCTTTGTCTAAACAGATGGATCGCTTTGCGATTGAAGTGCCGTCGTGGGGCTTTGCAAATACCGGCACGCGCTTTGGAAAATATGCGCAGCCTTCCGCCGCGCATACGCTGGAAGAAAAATTCGCCGATGCGTCCCAGATCCATCAACTTAGCGGTGCCAGCCCCAGCATGGCCTTGCATGTCTTATGGGATTTTCCACAAGGCGTCGCGGACGTGACCACAGTTCGGGAGTTGGGGCGGCAGTATGGCATTCGTCCCGGAGCGATTAACCCGAACCTTTTTGAAAGCCAGAACTATAAATACGGCTCCTTCGGCAATCCCGACCCGGCCATCCGGCAGCAGGCGCTCGACCATGTGCTGGAGTCGGTGGAGATCGCCAAGGAACTCGACAACGTCGATGTGTCCCTTTGGTTTGCAGACGGCTCCAATTATCCCGGCACGCAACATATCCGGCAGCGAATCGACTGGTTTCAAGAGGGGCTCGCACGCACGCACGCGGCTCTCGCACCGGGCCAGCGCATGCTGGTGGAATACAAGCCATTTGAACCGGCGTTTTACCATACCGACATTGCGGACTGGGGCATGGCGCTGTTGTTTGCCCGCGCGGCAGGTCCACAGGCATTTGTCCTGGTCGATACCGGCCATCACTACCAGGGACAAAATATTGAACAGATTCTGGCGTGGCTGCAGCATGAAAACATACTGGGCGGCTTTCACTTCAATGACCGTCGCTACGCCGATGACGATCTAACGCTGGGATCGATCGATCCATACCAGGCCTTTCGCCTATTCCATGAAATCCAGTCCTATCATTGGGAGCACAAGGAAGCCGCAGCC
>JBDTBI010000212.1:0-5689 GCA_039924215.1 Acidobacteriaceae bacterium | reverse complement strand
AAGTGCTACAAAAATTAGATATGCACCATTCCATCGATCTACAGAGTTGCCTAAACGATGGACTCGATCAGTCAGAACTTCAATTGGTTGCATTTCTCCTCGTTTCTCTCGCTTGTAAGCAACGGGAAAGACAAAATCCAAGGCAGATAGCGTTAGGGATGATTTTATGCCCGTCGGATGTTCATTCATGGCGCAGTACACTGACGATATGAATAAGATCCGGCGAAATATGGCTCGAATCTACGCAGTGGCACTCATCTTTCTGCTGATCGGCGTGGCCGGGTTGGCTCACGATGCCGCCCGTGCGCAGTCTGCCGCTTCCCATCCAACCTCCAATCCATGGACGCCCGCGGAAGTCATCCAACCGAGTCAGCTTGCTGCGATGCTTTCCGATGACAAGGGTGCGAAGCCGGTCCTCCTCCACGTCGGGTTTGCGGTCCTCTACCGCAGCAAGCACATTCAGGGTTCCATCTATGCCGGACCCGCCTCCAAGCCAGAAGGATTGCAAGCGCTGAAGGATGCCGTCCGCAAACTCCCGAAGGATACGGACATCTACATCTACTGCGGCTGCTGCCCCATCTATCGCTGCCCGAACATTCGTCCCGCCTTTCGGACGCTCAAAGCGTTGGGCTTCACGCATGTTCATGTGCTGATGCTGGAAACAACTTTTGGAAAGGATTGGGTCGCCCAGGGCTATCCCATCGCCGGTGAGTCGGCACCCAGTCGATAGTTGTGTCATTCCATATTGTCGGCTGGGTGGGTAGCGATTGATCTCGCCCAAACCGTTTTCATTTGTTGATTGACGTCTTCCTCCTCTGGCGCTACTCTGTGCCCATCGGCATCGTGCTCAGCCACGTAGTGCAAACCAACCGGTCGGCAAACCCATCCAGTGGATTGCGACCCGCCCGGAAAAATGCGCCCCCGCCCCTTTTTTGGCCAGATTTTCAGCCATCCGAACCATCATCCCGGCAATCCAATAGAATGCATCCTCTTCAGGCAGCCTGCGCTGTCTACCGCCTTGGCGTATTGAATCCACATGGAGGCAACTAGTCTTATTGATGAAGAAAACAATTGAGATCACCCCGAACATCGAGCCCATCTTCGGTACCCGCGATGAAAACCTCCACCTGATCGAAAATTCCCTGAATGTCCACATTGACCTGCGTTCCGACGCCCTGTATCTGGAAGGCGAGCCGGAGGTGATCTCCCGCGTCGAGCAGATTTTCACCGATTATGAGGCTCTGCGGCGCGCAGGTGTCGCGTTGCAGAATGGGGAACTGCACGGGATGCTGAAGTTGGTCGTGGCCGACAAGGCCGTCACCCTGCGCAGCCTGGTGGAAAGCGGCAAACAACGCTCCACCGGCACCCGTCGCATGGTGCAGCCGCGTTCGCCGAATCAGCGGCACTATCTGGAGGCGATGGAGCACTCCGATATGGTGTTTGGAATCGGCCCCGCTGGCACCGGCAAAACCTATCTGGCGGTGGCGATGGCGGTGGCTGCGCTGACGGCAAAAAAAGTTTCGCGTCTGGTGCTGGTGCGTCCTGCCGTCGAAGCCGGGGAGCGATTGGGATTTCTGCCCGGCACCTTGCAGGAAAAAGTCGACCCCTATTTGCGCCCGTTGTACGACGCGCTCTACGACCTGCTGGAGCCGGATCGCGTCGATAAGATGCTGGAACGCAACGTGATTGAGATTGCTCCGCTTGCGTTTATGCGCGGCCGCACGTTGAACGATGCCTTCATCATCATGGACGAGGCGCAGAACACCACCAGCGAGCAGATGAAAATGTTCCTTACCCGTCTGGGCAACAACGCCAAGGCCGTCATCACGGGAGATATTACGCAGATCGATCTGCCCAGCTCGCGCAAATCCGGGTTGCTGGAAGCCATCGATGTGCTCAAAAATGTGGATGGCATCGACTTCTGCTATTTCGAGCAGGGCGATGTGGTGCGCCATCAACTGGTGCAGCGCGTCGTGGTTGCCTATGAAGGCTATACCCGCGCGCAAAGGGAGTTGCCGCTTGAACTGGGATCGATGCCGCATACCGAAGAAACGGACAGTAAGGACAAGCCGCTCGTGCAGACTCAGTAATGTGAAATCGATGCGGCTGCGATACCATGCTTCATGCGATGATTACCGTCGACCCTGAAGCCAACACTCGGGAAAAATCTGGGAACAGCGCAACAGCGTTGCTTCCCGCGCTGCGGCCATTTCTTCGCCGGGCCCAATTGGCGGTGCCGGTTGCGGGGCAGGTTTCTGTCTTGTTGACCGCCGATCCTGCAATCAAGAGACTGAATCAAATCTTTCGCGGCATCGACAAAGCGACCGACGTACTTTCTTTTTCCGCACATGCGGTACCGACGCGAAAGCGCGCCTCTAGTTCCGGTTCGAGTCGGCACGCTCGGGTTCCAACCGTCGCCGGCGACCTGGCCATCTCGCTCGATACCGCCGCACGCCAGGCCACGGAGTTCGGCCACACGCTGCTGATTGAGTTGAAAATTTTGATGCTGCACGGTCTGCTGCATCTGGCCGGATATGACCACGAAACGGACGCCGGAGAAATGGCCGCGCTCGAAGAACGACTGCGCCGTCGCTTCCGCCTGCCAGTCGCTTTGATCGCCCGCAGCCTCGGCGGAAGAAACAGGGATGCAAACCGGCCTGTCAGTGGTGCGCGCAGGAAACGGACTGGCCGCCCATGACGATTCTCCACTTCCTTCTGATCGTTGTGCTGCTCGCGATTCTCACCCTTGCCTCCTATGTCAACCGCCTCTATTCGGAGATGGGAAAATTCCTCTCCCGAGAATTTCAAGAGAATATCGACGTGTGGGAGCAGCAAATTGAACCGCGTCTGAAGATGAGCCGGGACCATGCGGCGCAGTCCGCTTCCATTCTGGCTCTGCTGTCGCTGGCTTCGCTGGCGCTTGTCTTTGCGGATATCGCGCTGCATGAGCATCAGGTGAGTTCCGCGCCGGTCGCGGGCGGTGTTGCGCAGACTCTGCTCGCCATCATTCTGACCATTCTTCTGTTTCACGACTTTCTTCCGCGACTATTTTTCACTCGAACACGCGGCCAGTGGGTGGCGCATTGTACGGGTACGCTGCGTGTGCTCTTCTTTCTGGTCTTTCCCATTACGCTGGTGTTGGGCTTCCTCACTTCCATTGCCGCGTTGGCGGAATCCGATCAGCCTCCGGAGCAGGAGGATTCTGCTGAAGCCGTCGAGGCACTCATCGAAGCGGGCCAGGAAGAAGGCATTCTGGATGAAAGCGACCGCGCCCTGGTCCGCTCCGCCCTGGAATTCGGCGATAAAATCGTGCGCGAGGTGATGACGCCGCGGCCCGCTATTTTTGCGGTCCCCGCTGCTATGAAGCTGACGGAATTTTCGGAGCAGCTTCGTATCCAGGCCTATTCCCGGGTACCCGTATACCGCGACCAACTTGACGATATCGTCGGGATCGCATTTGTGCATGATCTGTTGCACATTTCGGACGTCGATGCCGCAAACATGACCGTCGGTTCCATTGCGCGTCCTGCCATGTTCACGCCGGAGACCAAAAACATTCAATCTCTGCTGCGGGAAATGCAACGCGACAAGCAGCACATGGCGCTGGTGATTGATGAATACGGAGGTCTCGCGGGACTGGTCACTATTGAAGATGTCGTGGAAGAAATTGTCGGCGCCATCAGTGACGAGCATGAAACCTCAGTTGCGGAGGAAACCGCGCAGCCGCAGCCGGACGGTTCCTACATCGTTCCTGGAAATTTTGAGCTGGCGCAGCTCGAGAATCTATTCGATGATTCTGTTTCCCTGCCGCAAACAGAAAATTACGAATCGACAACGATCGGCGGCCTGGTAACAGAGGAGGCCGGACGGATTCCGCTTCCCGGAGAAGTGATCGAGCTGGCCGGACTGCGTCTTGAGGTGCTGGCATCCTCTCGCCGCCGTGTGAATCGGGTCCGCGTGCGTCCCATGGAGGGTGACTCTGCCCGTGGGGTGCCGGCTGCGAGCCACTAGGCCAGTTTCGGCCAGTTTCGCGCCGGATGCGATTCGCTGAATGGCAGGCGCATCCATATAAATAAGCTATGCGGAAGCATCTAGCCACACTCGTCGAAGATTTCGAGCGGCATGGCAAGCAGATCGCCATCGTCAGCTATCCCGGCAATCGACGCGTCACCACTTCCTATGCGGAGTTGGCTGCACTCGCCGGACGCTTCTCGCATCTGCTCGCCGATCGCGGCATCGCACCCGGAGAACGCGTTTTGCTGTGGGGTGCAAACTCCGCCGAATGGGTTGCGGCATTTTTCGGCTGCGTGCTGCGTGGTGTCATCGCCGTTCCACTTGATGCTGCCGGTAGCGTCGAATTTGCTTCCCGCATCCTTGCCGATGTCACTCCCAGACTGATCGTCGGCGATGTGGAACATCTGCAAAAATTATCGCAATCTCATTCGCTGCCGAATGCCATAGAGAAGATTTCTCTCGAGGACTTTCCCCCTACGCTTCCTCCCATGCCTCTGCTCCAGCCGGACCCGTCGCTCAACGCAGAAACTCCGTTGCAAATCCTCTTCACCTCCGGCACCACGTCCGCTCCCAAAGGCATCGTTCATACCCACGGCAATGTGCTTTCCAGTGTCGAGGTATTGGAGCGCGAGATTCATAAATATCTGCGTTATGAGCGTTGGGTGCATCCACTCCGCTTTCTGCATACCCTGCCGCTCAGCCATGTCTTCGGCCAGTTCATGGGCCTATGGGTGCCTCCGTTGCTGGCCGCCGAGGTGCACTATGAAGACAACCTCGTCGCTGGTCACTTGATGGAACGGATTCGCCGGGAGCGCATCAGCGTTGCTGCCGTTGTTCCGCGCGTGCTGGAATTGTTGCGCGTTCATTTGCTTTCCAGCGATCCACGGTTGCAGTCGCGTCTTGACGCGATTCAAGGCCAGCGCGTGTGGAAAAAATGGTGGTGTCTGCGCGATGTCCATCGTCGCTTCGGCTTCAAATTCTGGGCCTTCGTGTCTGGCGGCGCTACGCTGCCGGAACAGGTGGAGCAGTTCTGGAACGCGCTTGGCTTCGTGTTGGTGCAGGGCTACGGCATGACGGAAACCACCGCGCTCGCTACCCTGAACCATCCCTTCCATCCCGCGCGCGGCAGCATCGGCAAACCGCTTGCCGGGCGCGAAGTGCGGGTTGCGGAGGACGGAGAGATCCTGGTGCGCGGCCCGATGTTAGCCGCCGGTACGTGGCGCGACGGGCGCGTGGAGCCGCGCGTGGGAGACTGGCTGCACACTGGCGATCTTGGAGCGGTGGATGCTGCGGGTCAGATGCATTTCCTTGGCCGCAAGGGCGACGTGATTGTCGCTGCTTCGGGAATGAATATCCATCCAGAGGACTTGGAACAGGCTGTGCGCGCTCAGCCGGACGTGCGTGACTGCATGGTCGTTGCATGGCAAAGTCCGCACGGACCCGAGCCGGTCGCCGCTGTGATTCTGCAGGATCGAGAAGACAATTCAGCAGACGATAGGACAGACGAGGCTGCTCTGTCGAAAATTCTTTCCAACGCCAATCGTAGCCTGCAAGAATTTCAGCAGATACGCCAGGTTCTTCGTTGGCCCGCGAGCGAATTTCCCCGTAACTCGATGGGAAAAATGTTGCGTCGCGAAGTCTCCGCGTGGGTTGCCCAGCAGCTTCGTGCTGAGGC
>JBDTBI010000211.1:0-3569 GCA_039924215.1 Acidobacteriaceae bacterium | reverse complement strand
ATCAGCATCCAGTTCCTTGTACTGATCCTGCGCAAAATACTGCATCGCCACGTTATGCCCAAGGCGAATTTGGCCGGTTGTTGGAGTGTCGAGTGCGGCAAGCAGGCGGATGAGGGTTGATTTGCCTGCGCCGTTGGGGCCGACCAATGCAATTCGCTCCCCCCGCTCGATGGTGAACTGGACGCGTGAGAATACCTGCTTTACGCCATAGCTTTTGCTGACCTGCTGCGCCTCAACCACGGTGCGTCCGCTGGGTGGCGGCTGTGGGAAGGTGAAGTGAATTTCCGTCTCCTGTGGGGGTAATTCAATACGCTCAATACGTTCCAATTCCTTGACGCGGCTCTGCACCTGGCGAGCCTTTGTGGCTTGCGCACGGAAGCGAGTGATAAAGGCTTCCAGATGGTCGATGTGCTCTTTCTGGTGTCGATAGGCTGCTTCCAACTGCGACTGCCGCTCGGCTTTCTGCTGCAAATATTTTTCGTAGTTTCCGCTGTAGCTATATAAGCTCCGATTCCACAGTTCGACGATCTTGTCGGTTGCAGTATCCAGGAAAAAGCGATCGTGCGAAACCAAAATATAAGCGTGCGGATAGGAATGGAGGTATCCTTCGAGCCAATTTCTCGCTTCCAGATCCAGGTGATTCGTAGGCTCATCCAGCAGCAGCAGATCGGGTTTTTCCAGCAGCAACTTGGCAAGGGCGATTCGCATCTGCCAGCCGCCGGAGAATTCTTCCGTGCTTCGTTCCCAGTCTGTTTTAGAAAAACCAAGTCCCGACAATACAGTGCCGACTCTGGCTTCGATGGTATAGCCATCCTGGGCATGGAATTGGGCGTCGCTACGTGCCAACTGATCGGTTACAGCGGAGTACGCTGCGGAATGGGGAGATAGTTCCGCTAACCGGGCATTCAGCTCCTGAATTTTCTGTTCCAGGCCTCGCGTTTCCTCGAATGCGGACAGACATTCTTCAAAAACGGATCGTCCATGCAACTGCAACCCATCCTGCGGGAGGTAGCCGAAGGTCATGCCTCCGGCCGACTCCATGGAACCATCGTCCAGCGAATCTATGCCAGCCAGAATTCGCAGGAGGGTCGACTTGCCGGTGCCGTTGCCGCCTACCAGTCCAGTGCGATCTCCAGGGGTGATCTGCCAATCGACCTTTTCAAAGAGGAGTTTATGGCCGAAGCGCTTGCCGGCGCGCGTCAGTTGCAGCATCGGAGCCGCGCTGGTTGTGTCGTTTGAAAGCGCATATGTCTTTATTGTCGCATTCGATATTTCGACCCGTATTTGGGACCAGCGGATACCGCTTTTCCTGCTACGAATTGAGCCAGCACCTTGCGTTCAGAAGTCGGTTGTACGGCGTTTTGATGGCGCAGGCAATTTCTCCAGACTGGTTGGTATACTCGCAGCTAACGGGCCGACAAGGACAACCGCAAACCCTACACTCTGCCAGAGCGAATCGGATACCCTTCGATTCATCGGCATCGTCTAGATTTCAGCTGTGCGCATCTATTATCCAACGCGAATCAACATAAACCACGCGCTGATCGTGGTCCTGTTGTTGCTGTTTGCGCAACTGCTGAATGGCACCAATCCGATCTTCGCATTGTTAGCATCGTTCGCGATGATTTTCAGCGTCCTGGCGTTCAACATTTTGAATGGGTTGGGTACGGTGAGTGGGGCCTATGTGATTTTCATGGCGCTCCCCACTTTTATCCTTCTGATTTTTACTAAAGTGTTTACCTGGGAGCCGTCCGATCGCCATTTTGAACAGCCTCTCATCACAATCGCAGCGACTGCCTTCGGATGGGCGGGGATTCTGATCGCCGCTGGTCTAAGCCGCAGATTTTCGACCAGGCGCAACATCGTGCGCTTCACGGCACACGACCTTGAAAATCTCAAGAACACGTCTGCCGGCCTGCTCTTCATTGGATTGTTCAGTCAGATTCTTTTGACCAATTACAATACCGACGTCAGTAGCGGAACCGTCTGGACAGCCTTGCACCAGCTGAATATTTTTGTCCCCATGGCGACGATTCTTGCCACATATTATGAGATCTGTATCAGCCGCGGGAAGCGCAGCATGAACTGGATTGTTCTCGTCAGTATCCTTTACGTTGCGGGGTTCGGATTCATTGCGGCTTCCAAGCAGGGCATGTACGCTCCTTTCCTCTCATACTTTCTGGTTTGCGGCGCACTCGAATATCGCTTTCGTCCACTGCAAGTGATCGTCATCCTCGCGTGGCTGGCGTTTGCCGTCGGTTTCTTGTTCCCATGGGCGCAATACGCTCGTTCGATGACTCGCCAGGCAACGCTTACTGGTACCGTCGATGCGACGATCTCCTTGCTGAGGAACCCAAATACCATTCCGGCAATGTATCAGTGGTATGCCGACTCTTTGAAAGCGAATGAAGACATCAATCAAGTGGCACTCTGCTACGACCATCCGCACGGCTTGATGGACCGAGAGTCGTTGATCTGCCAGGATGATCGGCTGATTCAGATTACACAGCGCCTCGGCCCCGTGGGACCAAGCTACTTGATTGACGGTTTCGAAATGATCGTCCCGCATTTTCTCTGGCCTGGCCGCATAAGTCTTTCACTCGGAAATATTTATGGACGGGAGACAGACGAATCCGGCCAGGAAGACTATACAACGGCGGTAGCTTTTGCGCCGATTGGGGACGCATATCGTGAATTCGGCTGGTCCGGAATCGTCGTTATGATGCCAATTTTGTATTTTTTTACTTTTATTATTCTAGATGGAGTCTTTGGCGATGCCCGCGAGAGTCCATGGGGGCTGGTTCTGGTATCGTACGCTGCTTTCGCGGCACCGGGACTTCTGCTGCCCGTCCATCCACAACTGTGGGGGCATTACATTCCGCTCATACTTTTTGTGATGTGGATCACTCGTTACATCGCTCCGCAGGTTGCTGTAGCATTCGGCTTTCGAAAAATACAGGCCAAAATCGTGCAACCGGGGACGGAACTGGTACCGAAGGCGCACGAAGTTCGCAATATCCCGTAAAGCCAAAAAGCGCATCTGTAGTGATTGGGAAGTATTTCGCTGCTGCTCCATGCCAAGCCTCGGGGCAGGCAATCGTGTAAACTCGCACCGGCCACCCTCTCTGGTAAAGGAGCGCTATGAGAATGGAACATGTACGGAGCTGCGCACGCCACATCCTTCTGGCTTCCGTCTCGGCTCTGGTAGTCATATTTTTATCGGGATGTTCCCACCACACAGCGCCCGCCCCCTCAAGCGAGACTCAGTCTGCGGCTAGTGCCGCACCGTGGTGGAAACATGCGCTGATCTACGAAATCTACCCACGAAGTTTTCAGGATACGAATGGCGATGGCATCGGAGATATCGATGGAATCGTCCAGCGCCTGGATTACTTGCAGGATCTGAGGGTGAACGCCATCTGGCTAACACCGATCTACCCTTCTCCTCAGAAGGATTTCGGATATGACATTTCCAACTACGAGGCGATCGATCCCATGTTTGGTACGATGGCGGACTTCGATCACCTGCTGGCTGCGGCAAAGGCGCACCACATCCGCGTGATTATGGA
>JBDTBI010000210.1:0-3104 GCA_039924215.1 Acidobacteriaceae bacterium | reverse complement strand
GATTCGCCCTTCCGGTTTTGCCCTCCGAAAAGCCGCTTCGATTAAGGCGTTTGTGCACTTCTTAGGCGATCACTACGGCGGATCACTTGGGAAAATGGCCAAACAAGCCACTCCTGCCCTCCGTGCGGAATTGTTGGTATTGCCCGGTGTCGGCCCGGAAACCGCCGACGCGATTCTGCTTTACGCACTGGGACATCCAGTCTTTGTTGTGGATGAATATTTACGGCGAGTGGCGACGAGGCATGAGCTGGTCGCGGCCAACGCACGGTATGGGGAATTGCAAGCCCTGGGGGATGCCACGGTAGCAAGCCCAGCCAGCGAAGAAACGGCGCGCCATGCCAATGAACTGCACGCGCTGATTGTAGAGGTCGGCAAACGTCACTGCGGCACTGTACCGCGTTGCGAAGGGTGCCCATTGCAGCCTTTTCTTCCATGACTGAAAATTTGGAGCGGCTATACTGCAAGGTGCGGATTGCATCTCATAATTGGGACTGATCCTTATTTTGCCGTTTTGTCATTGTTTCGAAAGGAAATTTTAATGAAATTCTCGTCCACACTCAGTACATTCATTGCTGCCGGCCTGCTAACAGGTGGCCTCGCGTTCGCCCAAACCACCACGCTTCAAGGCGTTGTCAGCGACCAGATGTGCGGCGCACAACACATGACGCAAAATATCAGCGCGGCAAAATGCACGCGTGAATGCGTCAAGATGGGCTCTTCCTACGCCCTGGTCGTAGGGGACAAGGTGTATACACTGAAGGGCCACTCCAAAGAGCTGGATGCCCTGGCCGGCGAGCATGCTGTGATCACGGGTACCGTTTCCGGGACAAATGTGGACGTTGCCTCCGTTGCACCGGGCAAGTAATTGCCGTTTTACCCCGCTTATGCAAAACATTTTCTGCTGTGCTGAATTATGTCTGTCCTTTTGTATGTAGCTTCCACGAATCCCGGTAAACTGCGTGACTTTACGGTTGCGGCAGGCTCGTATGCTGGCAACGTGGAAGTCCTTCCCCTCCCTGGAATGGTGGACATTGCGCCTCCTGTGGAGGACGGTGCCACGTTTGAAGAAAATGCCCGTAGCAAAGCGGAGGAATATAGCCGCCACGCAATGGGCCGCATCGTACTGGCGGACGACTCGGGACTCGAAGTCGATGCATTGCAAGGCGCGCCGGGAGTCCACTCTGCCCGTTATGCGACGGATGCAGGATTTGATCCAGCACCACGCGAATCGAATATCGACACGCGCAATAATCTTCTGTTGCTGAAAAATCTTACTGGGGTTATGAAAGATCGGCGTATCGCTCGATATCGCTGCATTTTAGCGGCCGCCCGCGATGGAAAATGTATCGCAGTCGGACAGGGCACCGTGGAAGGTGTTATCCTCGACACTCCGCGGGGGCGCGGTGGATTCGGCTACGATCCTCTATTTTATCTGCCAGAATTCAACCGAACTATGGCGGAAATCGATCTGGAGTTAAAAAACCGGATCAGTCATCGTGGCCACGCATTGCGAGCAATCCTGCCGCAAATCCTGCGCATGGCATCTTCCACTTTGACGGGTTAGCCATTCGATATGGGGTCGATTTCCAGTATCGATCCTGTACTCCACTCCGTCTCGGGTGGTATCAATTCTGACTCGTCATCGCGCTTTGTCCAGCTACCGTGTACATAATCGCGATTCATGGTTGCGATGACTTCCAGGCTAATCTCCTTGGGACACGCGCCGGTACACTCGCCCATGTTCGTACAACTACCCAATTCTTCGAAATTCATCTGGGCGACCATGTGCAAGGCGCGATGGTCGCGTTCCGGCTTTCCCTGAGGCAGAGTGCCAAGATGCGTAATCTTTGCACCGACAAAAAGCGCAGCGGAAGCATTCGGGCAGGCGGCAATGCAGGCACCGCAGCCAATGCAGGCGGCGGCATCCATTGCGTGGTCGGCAGCTTGTTTCCCTACGAGGATTGCATTTCCGTCTGGCGCATGGCCCGTCGAAGTGGAGATGTAGCCGCCCGACTCGATGATGCGATCCATGGCGCGGCGATCGACAATCAGATCTTTGATCAGGGGGAGCGCAGCAGCACGCCAAGGCTCAAGAACCAGTTCCTGGCCATCTTTGAAATGGCGCATGGTCAACTGGCAAACGGTAGTCGCGCGTTCCGGCCCGTGCGCCACGCCGTTGATCATAAAGCCGCAGGAGCCGCAGATGCCTTCGCGACAGTCGTGCTCAAAGGCCACAGGCTCATCGCCGCGTTCGATCAGCGTTTCGTTCAGCACGTCAAGGCATTCCAGCATCGACATCTCAGGATCGACATGATCCACGGCATAGCGGACGAATGCGCCTTTATCCTTGCGGGCCTTCTGGCGCCAGATTTTCAAATTTAATTTCATTACTTGTAGCTCCTCTGGCTCGGATGAACGTACTCGAATTCCAGCGGCTCCTTGAAAAGTTCGGGAGCGTTGCCGAGGCCGCGATAGGCCCACGCGGCAACGTAGGAATAATGCTCGTCGTCACGCTTGGCTTCTCCGTCCGCGGTCTGATACTCCTCGCGGAAATGAGCACCGCAGGACTCGTTTCGATCCCGAGCGTCGATGCACATCAGTTCAGCCAATTCAAACAAGTCGGCGACGCGACCGGCTTTTTCCAGGCTTTGATTCAGATCGTCTCCGCTGCCGGGAACCGTGACGTTCCGCCAGAATTCCTCGCGCAGCTCGCGAATTTTCCCGATCGCGGTTTCCAAGCCTTCCGCATTGCGCGCCATACCGCAATATTCCCATACGATCTTTCCCAGTTCGCGATGGAAGGAGTCAACAGTTCGTTCGCCCTTGATGGACAGCAGCTTCTCAACCGTTTGCTGCACGGATTGCACCGCGCTTCGCACTTCACTATGCGATGCGTCCACCTTGGGAAATTGGTTGGTCGCAAGATAATTGCCTACTGTATACGGAATGATGAAGTATCCATCGGAAAGTCCCTGCATCAACGCACTGGCACCGAGACGATTTGCACCATGATCTGAGAAATTCGCTTCGCCCAGCACAAACAAGCCGGGGATCGTGCTTTGCAATTGATAGTCCACCCACAGGCCGCCCATGGCGTAGTGAAT
>JBDTBI010000209.1:0-3563 GCA_039924215.1 Acidobacteriaceae bacterium | reverse complement strand
TCTTTCGCTGTTTCCTGTGCCTGCTCCTCTTGGATGTCTTGAGTAATATCCGCAAATGAGATCTGGATTCCATTTCCCCCAGACAAGGGAATTGGCCATGCCTGGACGCCCACGATCAACGGTCGATTTTCCTGACGAATCCATTTGTTCTGGACGCGGATCCAGCTCTTCCGGGGGATAGCAATTTGTTCTTTCCGCCGCATTAAGGACTGGATACGAATCCGTCTGTTTTCTTCAGATTCGACAGGATCCATCTTGTTTTCGCTCAGCCTGTCGCCGTTTCCCCATCCCAGAATGCTCTTGGAAAAAATTTGTTCGGCCTGGTCTTTTCCAAGGAGTGCCCTGCCGGCCGGGTTGATGTAGAGGATTTTGTTCCATTGCAGAATTGCAGTTGGAATTGGAGACGAATCTAAAAACGCGCGAAGCTGCTGCATGGTGACAGAGGACGACGACCCGTCATTTGGAGGGGGCAAGGACATAGCACAAGGCATTCATTATTTCAGGGGGGGTGAGCGGAGTATACCGTCTGAAAATTATCTTGTCGCCGTGAAATTGTGTGCACACAATGGGTTACGATGCACGGTCCCCACGGGCGCAATTGAATGTCAATCTATGGGTACGAATGTGAAAACAAATGCGCATTTCGTGGGAATGCAAAGCGTTCCGGTCGAGTATTTCCTTCGTAAACGGCGAGGCGAGTTCTGCGTCGTTACTCAAGCGTTCTCTTCAACTGGCCACAGGCGGCATAAATGTCACGCCCGCGAGGACGACGCAAAAAAGCTGGAATTCCGCCGTCGATCAGACATTTCTGAAATGCCGCAACATCGTCGGGTGAGGGCATGCGATAGGGAATATCGGGCCCAGGGTTCCAGACAATCAGATTCACTTTTGCGGCCAGCTTTGCACGACGCAGCAACGCGACCAACTCTCGCGCATCTTCCATGCGATCGTTCACACCACCCAGCAAAACATATTCGAACGTAAGGCGCTCACGTGGGCGAAGTGGAATGGAGCACATCGCCCGCAGTAAATCTTCGATCTTCCATTTGCGTGTGATCGGCATCATGCTCTCACGAATGGTGTCGTTGGAGGCATTCAGGCTCAACGCGAGTTTTGGTCGTAGCGCCTCGGTGGCGAAACGCTCGATGCCCGGCAGTATGCCGGACGTGGAAACTGTCATGCGCGACTCGGGAATTCCCATGCCTTCCACCAGGAGATGAACCGCGGCCATAAAGTGGTCATAGTTCAGGAACGGCTCCCCCATTCCCATGAACACCAGATTGATGCGATCACGCCCAATCCGCACCTGGTGCCGGTTCAACACTGCGGCCACCTGTCCGGCAATTTCGCCGGCGGTCAAGTTTCGCCTCATTCCCAGTTTTGCCGTCAAACAGAACTGGCAGTTCACAGCGCACCCGACCTGACTTGAAACGCAAATGGTCGCGCGACGGTAGGGAATCGGTTCCTGCGCTGCAGGTATCTGCGCTTCGGTTGTCGATGGTCGAGGCTTGCAACCCGCACTCTCTTCCTCGTTTGCGGCTTCCGATCCGTCGCCCATTTCCCCGTCGTCTCCGTTTGGCATCCAAACGGTCTCGACCGTCTCTCCATCCGCACACGCAATCAAATATCGTTCGGTGCCATCGTCGGAGACAAAGGTTTGCGCGATCTGTGGCAGGCCAACACTGTACCCGGAATGTACCAGTCCCTCCCGGACCGATTGGGGTAGAGAAGTGATTTCCTGTAGGGAGGAGACTCTCTGTTGATAAAGTGCGTGCCAGATTTGTCGGGAACGGTATTGTTCTAAACGGTTACGTTCAATAAATTTTTCAAGTTGTTGTAAAGAAAGGCCAAATAGATGATTCTCGACATTTTCTGAAGTTGTGGGGGTGGCAGGATCGAATTGTGGAAAACTCTCCATAAAATGTGGATAACTCGTTGCGATACAGCCTCTTTTGGGCTCGCCAGCAGGGGATTGCAGACTGTGAAAAAATTATATACAGATGACTACTACGAACAACTCGCAGGATACTACGCATTTCAGCTCGCACGGCAATTCGCTGGACAAGTCACAAAGCCGAAACATCCGCCGAACAGAATTGTCCAACGGGCTGGTTATTCTGACCGAACGCATGGAACACGTCCGCTCTGTCTCGATGGGAGTCTGGATCAAGACCGGTTCGCGGGATGAGTTGCCGGAGATCAATGGCGTTTCCCACTTTGTCGAGCATATGGTGTTCAAGGGAACAAACTCGCGCTCTGCCAAGAATATTGCGCGCGAGGTCGACGCCATCGGCGGCAATCTCGATGCGTTCACCAGTAAAGAGACGATCTGTTTCAATATGAAGGTGCTGGACGAGCACGTGCCGAAGGCACTCGATGTTTTGACGGACCTGGTCATGCATCCGATCTTCGCGCCCGACGATATCGACCGGGAATGCAAAGTCATTCTGGAAGAAATCAAGATGGACGAAGACAATCCGGACATGCTGGTCAATGAGATCTTTACCCAGAGCTTCTGGAAAGGTCATCCATTGGGAAAGCCGATCCTGGGCACGCGGGATACGGTGCGTCGATTCGAGCAGGGAACGCTATTTGACTTTTACGGGGGGCGCTTTCTGGGCTCCAACATGATTTTTTCCGCCGCAGGCAATCTGGACCATGACGCATTGGTCACGCTGGTAGCGGAGAAACTGGGCCACTTGCCAGCTCCCCCAACTGCTGAAAATGCTCTGGTCGTTCCTCCTGAAACTCAGCCCAAGGTGCATGCTCGCATTGTCTCCAAGCAGAAAAAATCACTGGAGCAATTGCAGCTTTGTCTCGGTGTTCCAGCGCCTCCGGTCAATGATGAACAGCGCTATACTGTCGCACTCTTGAATACGATTCTGGGGGGCGGTATGAGTTCCCGCTTGTTTCAGAATGTGCGTGAAGACCGCGGACTCGCCTATTCCATTTTCAGTGAGGTGAGCTCGTTTCGAGATACCGGGTCGCTGTGTGTCTATGCAGGCACGTCGGCGCAAAATGCGACTCAGGTGATGCAATTGACGGTGGAAGAGTTTCATCGCATGAAAGAAGAGCCGGTGACTGAAGAGGAACTGCAGCGCGCCAAGGACCAGTTGAAGGGCAACATTCTGATGAGCCTGGAAAGTTCTGGCGCCCTGATGTCGAACCTGGCCCGGCAGGAGATGTATTTCAAGCAGTTCTATGCCGTGCCGGAGATTCTCGACCACGTGGCGAAAGTAACCAGCGCGGACCTGATGCGAATGGCGCAGCAGTTGTTTGTCCCCCAGTCCGTTGCCCTGGCCATGTTGGGGAACCTGAATGGCCTGAAGATCACGCGCGACCACCTCGCCTGCTGATACATTAGGTAATATATTCAGGTTGTCCGCAAACGCAGGGTGTTGAAAATGATGAATGCAGTGGTAGCAGGGAACAGCAGTCGGCGTCGTTATGCCGGCTTTACGCTGATGGAATTGCTGATTGTCATGTCGGTCATTTTGATCCTTATGGCTGTTGCGATTCCGAATTATATGAACATGCGCAGCCAGGCGAACGAAACCGCGGCC
>JBDTBI010000208.1:0-3574 GCA_039924215.1 Acidobacteriaceae bacterium | reverse complement strand
GTACATTTTCCGATTGCGCTCATCCTTCTGGTACCTGTCTTGGAGTTGGCCGGAAGGAAAGGTCGCCTCCCCCACCTCAGTGCTTCAGTTGATTTCATATTGGTGCTGGCAACGTTGAGCAGCCTGGTGGCTGCGACCCTCGGATGGTGCCTGGCTCGGAGTGGCGGGTATTCGGGGCGACTGGTCACGCAGCACATGTGGGGTGGAATAGCCGTTGCTGCCTCGTGTTGGCTGTGCTGGATGTTGCGCGGCTACTTCCGCAGCGCACGTTTGGATTTGATCTACACGGTATGGCTGCTGGCCACAGTTGGGCTTGTATCGTGGACGGGATATCGTGGCGGCCAACTGTCGCAAGGCGAAAATCACCTCACCGAACAAATGCCCGCAGACCTGCGCAAGCTGATTGGGCTTTCGGCGAGCGCAGAAGCTCTGCCGAGATCGGATCCTGCATATTTCTATGGCGCGCATGTGGAACCCATCTTCGTCGCGCACTGCTACTCTTGCCACGGCCCGGAGAAGCAGAAATCACGTTTGCGGCTGGATAGCTATGGTGCGCTCATGCGGGGAGGCAAACACGGCCTGGTCATCAAGGCTGGCAACGCCAAGGGCAGCGAACTTTTTCGCCGCATCTCGCTTTCGCCTTCCGATGACGATGCCATGCCCCCGGAAGGCAAACGCTCCTTGTCGGCGAATGACGTAAAGCTGATCGAGCTATGGATTGATGCCGGGGCTTCGGCAGCACTGCCGGCCAATGCGATTAAGGACGCGCCCACGAATCAAGAGCCTGTTGTTGCCGAGGTAACTTTCGACGAGATAGACCCCGCTGCCGTTGCGCGATCGCGCGCGCCACTCGCCGCCATCGTTGCACAGCTGCAAAAACGCTTTCCAAACCTCCTGGATTATGAATCCCGGGGCTCCGCCAATCTGGTAATCGACGCTTCACAGATGGGTACCAAGTTCAGGGACGAAGATGTCGCAGCGATGAAACCTTTAAGCAACCAAATTGTCGTCGCCGACTTCTCTGGTACCGCAGTTACGGATCGTTCCGCCTTCCTTTTCGCCGCTATGAAACACGCACGCGTCCTCCGACTCATGGGTACCAAAATTACAAATATTACGGTGCTGAAGCTAGGCGGAATGGATCAACTGCAGTCTCTGGATGTTTATGGCACAGCCGTTACGCCGGCGTGTCTCAAAGTCGTGGAGCACTTGCCAAAACTGCAACATTTTTATGTGGGAGAAACAAAGATTCCGGCTGACGTTCCGGGGTCCGAAGCCGTGAAAAGCAAACTTCTGTTTTAGAGTCGGCGGTGGGCGCAAGATGGTTTGCTCCCGTAGAGCAATCGCAGCGGGGACGGCGTGCTCGCGCTTCCCCTGATTGGCACAGTGGACAGTGCCCGCACGCAGGTGGTGATGGAATCGCTGCTTTCGACGATTGTCGAGACGAACAGCCAGATCGCCATCATCGATATTACCGGTGTCCCCACAGTGGATACGCTGGTGGCGCAGCATCTTATCAAGACCATCATTGCCGCCCGGCTCATGGGAGCCGACTGTTACCTGAGCGGGATCCGCCCCGCCATTGCTCAAACCATCGTTCACTTGGGAATTGATTTAGTGGAGGTTCAGACGAAAGCGAAGCTGTCTGATGCATTTGCGCTGGCGCTCCGGCGAATGGGCAAAACGGTGGTCAACGTTAAACAGGCCACAGCATCGAACCGCTCGACGAAGCAGAAGGAACTCTGATCCATGGACAGGATACCGATCCTAAAGTTAGGCGACTGCCTGCTGGTCACCATTCAGGTGGACATGCACGATCAACTGGCGATCACGCTGCAGGAGGATCTAACCACTCAGATCGCTAAAAATGCCTCCAAAGGTGTCCTGATCGATATTTCCTCGCTCGAAATCGTCGATTCCTTCATCGGGCGGATGCTGGCCAATATTGCGGCTATGTCCAGGGTGCTGGATGCGCAGACGGTACTGACCGGTATGCAACCGGCGGTGGCCATCACCCTGGTCGAGCTGGGAATGTCGCTCCCCGGCATCAAAACGGCGTTGAACGTTGAACGGGGAATGGAACTTCTGCAAGAGTATATCGGACGGGACACGGAGCCAGAAGAGACTGATGCCCCCGAAGCTTGAAGTGTTCTCGATTGCCCGCACAGACGACGTGGTGCGGGCCCGGCAGTTCGTCCGAAAATGGTCTTCTGACCTGAAATTCAGCCTGGTCGACCAAACCAAATTGGTCACCGCAACCAGCGAACTGGCGCGAAACACATTCCAACACGGCGGCGGTGGGACAATGACAGCCGAGATCGTTGAAAATGGAGCGCGTCAGGGAATCCGCCTGACATTCGAAGACCACGGTCCCGGCATCCAAGATATTGAACTTGCTATGCGAGGGGGATTCTCGACCGGCAAAGGGATGGGTTTGGGCCTGAGTGGCAGCAAGCGGCTGGTGAATGAATTCAATATCAAGACCGAAGCGGGACGCGGCACGACCGTTAGCATCACCCGCTGGAAATGACCGAACATGCCGCACCTGCAAAAAGCCGTCGCGATTAGTGACCGGAGCTCGATTGGAGAAGCCCGTCGCGCTGCGAGCGGGGTGGCCCGATCTTTGGGATATGGCGAGGATAGGTGTAGCGACATTAGTATTGTCGCGACAGAGCTTGCCACCAACATCCTGCTTCACGGAGGCAGCGGAGAATTACTCGTCTGTCCGGTCGAAGCGGGCCCGTTGGTTGCAGGTGCAGCGTGGCTTGACCTGCTGGCTCTCGACACGGGTCCCGGCATCCGCGACGTAAGCCGTGCTTTTGAGGATGGCGTTTCCACCGCCGGTAGTGCCGGCCAAGGCCTGGGGGCCGTCAATCGGCTTTCCGACACCGTTTCGCTCTTTTCGGTGGTAGACGGCGGGACCGCTGTAAGTTGCCATTTCAGCGCGCCTTCGGGACGAGAAGCGGAACCTGTGGGCGTAGTGAGTATTCCATTGCACGGGGAAACCGAGTGCGGTGATTCTTACTTCGTTCTTCCCGGCGCTCGGCACTCGCTCTTTATGCTGGTGGATGGATTGGGGCATGGCCCCCTCGCCGCACATGCAGCGACTGCGGCCGTGAAGGTTGTCGAGGGCTCGTCGCAGGAGAACCTGAGCGAAATTATGAGGCGGACGCACAACGCGTTGAAAGCAACAAGGGGTGCGGTGATGGCGATCGCGCGGGTCGACCACGAACACTCTGTCGCAACCTATGTCGGGGTGGGGAACATCAGCGCCTCCATTGGAAACGGCGTGGTCACCAGGAATATGGTCTCGCGCGATGGAACTATGGGTGCTGTGTTCCCGAAGCTGCAGGAGTACACCTATCCTTTTGAACCAGGAATGAAGCTACTGATGTTTTCCGACGGACTGACCTCGAAATGCAACTTCGGCGGATATCCCGGCATCGTGAACCGCCCGCCCTGATCGCAGGTCTCCTCTATCGCGACTTCAGCCGGAGACGGGACGACGCCACTGTTCTTGTCGCCTCTCTCGACGGAGGCAGACGGTGACAACCCGAGCTATCTCCGAAATGAA
>JBDTBI010000207.1:0-12434 GCA_039924215.1 Acidobacteriaceae bacterium | reverse complement strand
GAATACATCGAGTCAATTGTTTCAATCCTCCTACTTTGACGTTCCAGTCGACGAACCGGACTTGACGAGGCTTGGGCTGAAGCAGCTTGAAACCTCATCTCAGGAAAAATGGATCCATCTATTCTCGAGGCTGGGATTATATCGGCCTTGAAGAGGATGCTCTGAACACTTTAGGACACAGAATGAAATATGACGTACTCCATTTGATTGGCAGCAACCTGGTGGGCGGGCCGGAAAAGCAAATTCTGCATCATGCAGAGGACATGCAAGGTTCGGACTACCGGCTCACGATCGGGTCGTTTCACGATTTGAGTGAAAGACCGGAAGTCCTGGTGGCCGCCGAGCAACGAAACATTCCAACGGTATGTCTGCCCGGGGGAATCAGTCCAGACCTGGTTCATCGATTATCGCGGATTCTTGCGGACAGGAAGGGGTCTCTTCTCTGCACCCACGGGTTTAAGTCCAATGTGATCGGATATCTGGCAGCTCGAAGAACCAACACGCAGCACGTCGCGTTCGTGCGTGGATTTACAGCAGAAAATAAACGGGTCATCTTCTATGAAATTCTGGAGCGTCAGGCGCTAAAACGCGCCCAGAGAGTTGTATGCGTCTCAGACGAGCAGGCGAAGCAGATCGCTGCTTTGCGTGGCAATCGCCGCCCGCCCATGGTTGTAAAGAATGCGATGCTGCCGCCCTATTCGCGCCAGCATGAAGGCGAACCCGCCTCCAGAAAAAAGATCGGCATTCCACACGACGCGTTTGTCTTTGGATCGGTGGGACGGTTGAGCCCGGAAAAGGGTCATCGCTTCATGATTTCCGCATTCCATCAACTCTGCCTACAAGCGCCGGCTGACGCCTCGTTGTTTCTCATCGTGGTCGGCGATGGACATGAGCAGAAATCGCTGGAGCAACAGGCAGCTCAGCTTGGAATCCGAGAGCGAGTGATTTTCGCTGGATTTCAGGGCAACTGCACGGAATGGATGCAACTTCTCGATTGCCTGGTGCAGCCTTCCTTGACCGAAGGCACACCGAATACCGTGTTGGAAGCGCTTTGCCTGAATCTTCCCGTGGTTGCCAGTGCGGTCGGAGGCGTACCCGATATCATCGTCGATGGAAGGAATGGCCTGCTCGTGCCATCCGCGGATGTCCCCGCGCTTGCAGCAACAATGAAAAGGATATGGCACCACCCGGAACTTCGATCCCAGTTGACGACTGGCTCCGCAGAGTTGCTCAGAGAGTTCGACCCGGCCTATCAACGCCAGCGATTGACGGATATCTACGCGGAAGTGTTCCAGGAACGATAGCGCTGATCGTTCATTCAAACGAGCGTTCGTCAAAGTTCAAGATATGCAACGCGCCGTCGTCGCCGTACAGACTATGACCAGGTCCCGCACCGCGATTTATGAATACACTGGTTCAGTGGAGCAATAACACATCCAATGAATCTATCGACAGTCGAAGACAAACTCACAACGTACGTCGAACAGCATTCGGATCGCCTGATCCAGATTCTTCAGGACCTGGTGCGCATCCCTTCGGAAAACACACCGCCGACCGGCGATGAGGAGGCATGCCAGCAATACATTGCCCGGTTTCTGTCTGCACTCGACTGCGACCCACTTCTCTACACCTTCGATCAGGTGCCTAGATTGACGGAGCATCCCCTATTCCGCGCCGGACGCGAGTATGCGAATCGCCCCAACGTAGGAGCGCGGCGGAAAGGCTCCGGCGGGGGACGTTCTTTGCTTCTTTCCGGCCACATTGACACCGTTCCCGTCGGCTCAGCACCTTGGAAAAGAGCTCCATTTGGCGGAACGATTGAAGGAAACCTTCTCTACGGGAGAGGGTCCAACGATATGAAGGGTGGTGTGGCAATCCACCTTTTCATCATGGAATGTCTCCACAAGCTGAATCTCCCGTTGGCTGGAGATGTTCTTTTTGAATCGGTGGTCGACGAAGAATTTGGTGGCGTCAACGGAACCATCGCCGGCCGTCTCAAAGGATTCAACGCAGATGCGGCGATCATTTCCGAGCCTTCGTTTCTGCGGATTTGCCCCTCACAACGCGGCGGACGAATTGCACATGTCACACTGAAATCCTCCGGCGGCATTCTGAGCGAAGGTCCGGCTTCTCCTAGCGTCGTGGAGCAACTGACATACTTGTTGATAAAGATCAAAGATTTCGCCGATCAGCGCCGCACCAACGCGAAACCCCACCCCTTGTATGCCGACACCACCGATCCCGTCCCGGTAAGCGTCACAAAAATCTTTACCGCTCCATGGGGAACCAAAGAACCGATCGCGATTCCGGAAGAATGCAGGCTTGAGATGTATTGGCAGGCTATGCCCGGCGAAAAACAGGAAGACGTTGATGACGAATTTCTGGCATGGGTTTCATCCCTCTCCGGCGCTACCGGCAGCCCCTTTGCTCGGCCTCCGGAGGTGGTGTTCCCGTCGCGGTGGCTGCCTGGATCCGCGATTTCCGCTGAAGGGCCGCTGGTCACAGAACTGGCCGACTGTGCCGCGCGAGTGCTGGGCGATGCGCCCGTCGTTGGCTTTGAAGCTCCCTGTGACATGTATGTTTTCCATACAATCACTCACACGCCTGCCGTGCTCTGGGGGCCTAAAGGCGGGAACACCCACGCGGCCGACGAGTACGTCGAGATCGATTCACTCATCGACGCTGCAAAGGCATTGCTGGTTTTCGTGCACCAGTGGTGTGGGGTTCAGCAGTAACATCGCAGATATCAATCTGCCTGCGGCTGGTTTCAGATGTCGGGTGGAGCAATTCACAGCGGCAGCAATGCGTTTTCAGCAAAGCTGAAAATCTTATTCTCGATTTGCGAACGGGAAATCGTGTTCCCGCAGAAAGCTTTCACGAAATTGCGCATCACGAAACGCCTCTGTGCCGCCCGGCCGCAACGTGGAAAGCGCTCCAGTGATGTTCCCAGCAACAGCACACTTCTGCGGGTCGGCGCCGCGTACATAGCCGAATAAAAAGCCAGCATCGAAACTGTCGCCCGCGCCAATCGTATCAACTGGATCGACACGGAGCGGAGGAATACGGGAAAGTTGATTTCCGATCTGTAGCAAGGCCCCACGAGATCCGCACTTGGCGGCAATGCACGGCACGCGGGTGGACAATGTGCGCAGCGCTTCCTCGACTGTGTCTCGCCTGGCGATGCGGCAAACCTCGTCCTCATTCGGCAGCAGCACATCGACCTGATCCAGCAACTCGTCCAGAACCCCACCCCAGACATCATCCGGATCATCGTTTGTATCCAGAGAAATTGTGAGGCCAGCGCGTTTCAAATCGCGAAACAATGCCGGCAAATCAGGAGCAAGCGCCTTTTGCAGAAAAAGAGACGACAGATGGAAATGTTTTGCCGATGTCAGATAGGCAAAGTTGAGATCGGCGCGCGACATACCACTCATCGTCCCCGGATAGGTAAGGATATGGCGTTTCGTGCCATGCGGCAGCAAGACGGTGACGCCCGTGCGGGTTGCGTCCGCCGCATACACTACCTGCGAAAGATCGGCTCCGCTCTCCGCCATACGTTCCAATGCGATCCGGCCAAATTCGTCCTTGCCCAGGCGCGTCGTAAAACCCACCCTCGCACCGAGCACCGCAAGGTTATGCGCAACAATGGCCGACGAACCGCCGAGGGCGACCTGAAAATCCGTGCCCAGAATTTCCCTTTCCACGGGAATGACTTCTGGCAGCCCATACAGGATCAAATCAAGATTGATTTCTCCGGCGATGCTGACGTCGAATCGTTTGTCCAGGCTGTCCATTCTTCTTTGTCCTGTCGGGTCAGTTGCGAAGCAGGTCCGGCGTTGCACCTTATAAGTGTTTCGTTTTGTTATCTTACAAATTGTAGTGAAATCTTTTTTTCTAACCGTTTCTTCTAAAACAAACTCCAAAAGGAGTACGGAACTGTGACCAACCTGCAGCGTCTCCTCAATCTGAGCAAAGAAGAAAAAGAAAAACTCGGTTTATCTCATACTCCCCGAGAGATTGCTCAGCAGCCCCAGACCTGGGCCACGACGTTCCGGAATTTCAAGCAGCATCGCTCCGAAGCGGAGACCTTTTTGAAATCGAAAGGGGTCAGTCCTGATTCCCGCCAGCGCCCAATTGTTTTTCTCGTTGGAGCTGGCACCTCCGATTATATTGGCCGGTCGCTGGTTGCGTTACTTCGGCAAAAGTGGCAATGCGAGGTGACAGCCGTTGCCAGCACGGATCTGCTCACCAATTTTGAAGACTTCATCCTGCGCGACCGCACCTACCTCTGGATCTCTTTTTCAAGATCGGGCGACAGTCCGGAAGGCGTTGCAGTCCTGGAAAAAGCGCTGAAGGAGTACCCGGCGATCTCGCACCTGGTTGTGTCGTGCAATGCGGGTGGAAAAATGCTGCGCGACCATCGGAACGATCCGCGCGTCTTCGGGCTTCTATTAGACGACGCGGTGAATGATCGCGGCCTTGCCATGACAAGCTCTTTCTCCAACATGGTTGTCTGCGGCCAATGCCTCGCCAATACATGGACGCTGGAGGAATACGAACCCATTCTCCATTCCCTGGTCACTGCCGGAGAAAAGCTCCTGGAAATGGCTTCTGAACGCGCGGCCAGCCTGGCGGAGGGTCCCTATACTCGGGTCTGCTTTGTCGGTTCTGGTGCGATGAAGGCGGTCTCGACTGAATCTGCGCTGAAGGTATCCGAGCTCACCGCCGGTCGAATTCAGTCCATGTCCGAATCCACACTGGGATTGAGGCATGGCCCACTGGCGGCATTGAACGCCGAGACTTTGTTTGTCTGCTATGTTTCCAGCGATCCGCGGCGGCAACACTATGAAGCCGATCTGTTACGTGAAATTGGAAAGAAAAGTGTCGTCCAGACTCGTGTTGCGGTAGGGATAGAAGCAACCCCGGAAATCTCCTACAAGGAAATCCAAGAGAATAGCGAACACTTTCTTACATCCGGATTGCAGGTTTCGATTCCAGACCCATATCGGCCGCCACTCGATGTCATCTTCGGCCAGCTTCTCGGTCTTTTCTTTTCGATTCGCTGCAATCTAAAACCGGATGTGCCCAGCCCAAGCGGCGCAATTACCCGCGTCGTGCAGAACGTAAGCGTCTACTAGCTGGCGGATTCACGCTCGATTTGTATTCATTCAGTGGGCCTCTCAGGCCGCCGGAGATGATTGCCCCATGACTGCTTCAGGGGCTACGTCTTCCGTCTGAACGAACTCTGAGATTGCCACTTCCGGCCGGTCCGCAAGAGGCCAGCCTGCTAATACCAGCAAGGGTGCTGCGCCTGGCTCCAGATCCCCCAGTTTCGCCAGCGTGGTAGCCCAGCTGTTTTCCTCCGGCAAGGAAACATGGCTCATCACCACGCACGGCAAGTCGGCCGCCAGCCCTGACTGGAGCAGATCCCACGCCAGCGCGCGAAGGTCTCGCCCAGGCATGTAAATCCCCAGCGTGGCATCGTTCGGCAGAGGACCGCGCCAGAGCGCTGGCCGCCGCAAACCGCTTTCGCTGGCGGCATGGTGGGCGGTAGTCAAAATCACTTTCGATGCGCTGCGCCGATCGGTCAAGGATTTCTGCGCTGCCGCTGCTGCAGCAAACATGGCGGTCACGCCGGGGACTATTTCGCAGGGAATCTGCGCCCGCTGCAGCGCTTCAATTTCCTCGCCGGCGCGTCCAAAGATCAACGGATCCCCGCACTTCAGGCGCACGACGCTCGACCCGCTCTGTGCTTGCTCAATCATCAGCACATGAATCTGCTCCTGGGTGATGCGCCGGTTACCGCAACGTTTTCCTACACTCACCACGCGCGTTTGCTGCCCTGCAAGGTCGAGAATCGCCTGCGGAACCAGATCATCATGCAAGACCACGTCTGCGGACGCCAACAAACGGGCGGCCTTCAGCGTCAGCAATTCCGGATCGCCCGGACCCGCACCCACCAGATAGACCGTGCCCTTCAATGCTGTTTTCATCACAGGTGCTCCACTTCTGGGTTGTTCGGAAACGCCAACTTTCTGGATGGGCATTCCTCCAGAGAGCACACGGAACGTTGTGCCAGACTATGCAACAAAGCTTTGCGTTCCTTCCCTGCCGGATGTATCGCCAGAATCTCTCGCCGCAAATTACCAAGTTCATCGAGCCACGCTGCGGTATCCTCCGGCAACTGGGCTTCGATTTCACGTCGCAGCCGCTGCGCCAGTGCGGGACTTTCTCCGGCGGTCGAGATAGCAATCTGCAGCTTGCCGCGCTGGACAATCGAGGCAAAATAAAAATCGCAATTCGGCGGGTCATCGACAGAGTTGCACGATATCCCGTGCTGCTGCGCCGCAAGAAATACAGCGCGATTCACACCACGTGAGTCGGTTGCGGTAACAACCAGCGTTTGTCCTTCCACATCGTCTTTCTGAAACTCTCGGCGCTCCAATGAAATTTTGCCGGACGCCGCAAGTTTCTCAATTTCTTCACAGGCGGCTGGAGCCACGACGCGGAGCGTCGCGCCTGCGTGTAGCAAGCTTGCAATCTTTTCCATGGCGACGTTGCCCGCCCCCACAACCAGGCAGGGCCGGCTCTCCAGCTTCAGAAACATAGGGAAAAGATTCATAGTGCTTGCTTCCTCATGTCAAATCATCCCGCTCCAACGGGAACGGGACCCGGCGAGAGATCACGCGCTGCCGATTCGACAGCGGCTCCAGCCAGTTGATTGCGCAATTCCTCATTGCTGTGGCGCGCAAAATAAGCACGCAGGTTTTCGCTCTCAGTACGCGTTGCAAGGTAGCGCCGCAGCAGTCTTTCCATGGCCTCGGGAACTTCCGTCGCCGCGCAGCGATAGCCTACCGGACGAGACAACGCCTGGTGCAGCCCGACAGCCCCGCCCACACAGAAGTAATAGGCGTCCACTAGCTTCCCGCCCTGTTTGATCTTTTTGCCTTCCAGTCCGATATCGGCAAGCCAATGCTGGCCGCAGCTATTCGGGCAACCAGTGACGTTCAACTTGATCTGCTGGTCGAATTCTGGAATGCGGGTCTCAAGGTCCTCCACCAGCCAACGGGTGAAGCCTTTCGTCTCCGTGATTGCGAGCTTGCAGAATTCCGTGCCCGTGCAGGCGATGGCGCCTCGCCAAAAGTTGGACCCCTCGACGCGGAAACCGATGTCTTCCAGTTCTTTCGTCAAATCATCTGTTTTTGCATTCGGAATATTGATGAGCAGAAGGTTCTGCATGATAGTCGTGCGAATATCGCCGGTGCCGAATTTCTCCGACAACTCCGCAAGCGCTTTCAACTGGTCTCCACTGACCCTGCCCCGCAGAACGGAAGCGCCAACGTAACTCAGACCTTCCTGCTTCTGCCGGTGAACGCCCACGTGATCGCGAAGAACATCGTCTGGCATCTGCTCGTCCGCGCTCGGCTCCAGGGAATAACCAAGCCGGGCCTCCATCTCGCCTAGAAACCGTTCCGCCGTCCAGCCTTCGCGCATAAAAAGAAATTTCATGCGGGCGCGAGTGCGGTTCTCGCGCAGCACCTCTTGATCGCGAAAAATCGCTGTGACAGCATGAACCGCGGGCAAAACCTGGTGGGGATGTAAAAAAGCATTCAGGCGAACGCCAAAATGCGGCTGGCTGGCAAGCCCCCCTCCCACACGGATGGAATACCCGGTCTCGACACTGCTGCCAGATTTCCTTTGCACGGCGGTCAGGCCAACTTCATTGATCTCCGGATAGCTGCACCAATTGGGGCACCCAGCAATGGAGACTTTAAACTTCCGTGGCAGGTTATAAAACTCTGGATTGCCGGAAAGCAGGCGGGCAATACCCAGCGCCAGCGAAGACGCATCCACGAGTTCATCGGCGGCAATGCCAGCCAGCGGGCATCCGGTCACGTTGCGGGCAACATCGCCGCAAGCGCTCCTCGAAGATAACCCAACGCTATGAAGCGCATCCTCCACTTCCGGCAGCGACTCGATGGTGAGCCAGTGCATCTGGATGTTTTGCCGCGTGGTGATGTCCGCCATATTCCGCGTGTATTGCTGAGCGATTTCCCCAATTTTTCGCACTTGATGCGAATTCAGTACTCCATTCGGCACACCGATGCGCATCATGAAATATTCCGACGCTTTGCCTTCCCCGCCGGAACCTCCGACCGCGCCTAGGCCATCTCCCTGGGTGTAGATGCCCCACCAGCGGAAATAGGCTGAGAGCCACGCGGGGTCGATACGGTCGCGCCCCTCGCGCGCAAATTTGCGCACTTCATCGAATGCTTCCCATGGGTTCTTGTCACGCTTCAGGCGCTCCATTTTTTGCGCCTTCGTTTCTTTCACGGCCGAAGCAGCCGCGGCTAGGTCCGAAATTGATTCAGTCATTGGTTTTCCTGGAGTGGGTTTTTCTCTGTGAATGTATGAATGCCGCATTCCAGCTTCCGACCAGACCAGCGGCCGGAACGCGGATTGTTGGGGTCCGCTGGAATCGACGTGCAGGGCTCGCAGCCAATGCTCACATAGCCTTGATCGTAGAGCGGAAGGTATTCCATTTGGTGACCCGTAATGTACTTCCAGACCTGTTTCAAATTCCAGTCCGCCAGCGGGCTCACCTTAAGCAGCGTCTTGCCGGTGGGTAGCACATGCAATTCCAGCTTGCGAAGATTCTTTCGCGTGGGAGACTGGTCCCGGCGCAAGCCCGTAAACCAGATGTCGTACGACTCCAGCCCGCGCATCAGCGGCTCGACCTTGCGCAGTCCGCAGCATCGTGCGGGATCGGTCTGGTTCAAAATACCGAAGGCTGCTTCCTGCTCTGCAACCGACTGCTCCGCGTGCAAGGAAATCAAATTCAGGTCCCACTCGCGTGCCATGTGGTCGCGATAGGCATACGTTTCCTGAAAGTGGTATCCCGTGTCGAGAAACAATACCGGAATTTTCGGCGCGATTGGACGCAGCAGATGCAGCACCGTCATGTCTTCAATCTGAAAACTATTCGTCAGGCATGCCTTGCCATCCAACTGCAACACCTGCTGAACAAGTTCCGCAGGAGAAAGCTGTTCCGCGGCGTCAAAGTCAATGTTGAATTCCGTCATTGATTCTCCCCATCGCGCGAAATCCGCAAGCCGTCCGCCCATCGGACGATTTGTTCAAGAACGGCGCCATCATCGGCCCCCTGGCCCAGTGTCTCCGCATCGAGAATGCGATCGGACTGAATCGCCGAATACAGTTTCTTCTTCTTTTGCTCAGGATTTGTAGCGGTCGCGTACAAAACAATCATTCCCGCGGAATAGAGTCCAAGCATCAACGCCTCGCTCCACTCCCCTGGATTTTTTGTATCGTCCATCACGACCACGTGAAACCCAGCTTCAAACAACGTACGCTCCAGCCCTGCGGCAAGCGAGGTTCGCGCTCCCAGCCACACCGCCGCGGGATGATGCCCGCTGCGATGAACGCGTTCCGCGACGCCTACGGGAGTGCTACCCAATGAGCCTGCTGATACCGCCCCATTTTCTTGATGGGTCGCCTCGTTTTCTTCGCCCCTATTTGTCTCGCCCAGATTTTCGATAATCATACCTGCGCCCATCGTGGCATTGGTCAGCGGATCGATCAGGATGAAGCTTCCGGAGCTGCGGTTTTGCGAATACAGGTCGAAGGAAAGATTGCGCGTTGCTTCAAACTCCACAATGCCAATGTCGTTCAAACCGAGTTGCGTGGCCGCGGGCCGTTCCATGGTATTCACGTCGATGCGGCTGCGAATCTGCGTGGCCTGGACTCGAAGCTCGTCCGTCGCCTGACGCATGATCCACCTTTTCTTCAGGTCCAGCGGAGAGGCGTGCAGCCACACTACATTCGCTGCGAATTTGCGCGCCATGTGTGGCAGCCCCTCTTCCGAGACGAGAAGATCTCCACGGCTCAAGTCCAGTTCATCCTCAAGTTGCAACGTGATGGAAGATCCTGTCCCGGCCTTTGAGAGCGCACCGTCAAACGTCACAATGGAGCGTATGCGCGTTTTCTGTTGCGACGGCAGCGCCACCACGCGGTCGCCGGGTTGCACAGAGCCGGCAATAATTTGTCCGGCGAAGCCGCGAAAACTATCGTCGGGACGAATGACATACTGCACCGGAAAACGAAACGCTTCCGAGTTGCTGGCAGCCACCACAGGAATTTCTTCCAGATACTCCAACAGGCTAGGGCCCGAATACCAGGGAATCTTGGTGCCACGCGTCACCACATTCGTACCTTCCAGCGCGCTGATCGGGATGCAATGGATCGTCTGTGCTCCCGAGGGCGCAATCTGCAGCGCCAACTCCTCAAGATCGGCCTGCAGGCGGAGGAACACTTCTTCCGAATAGTCGACAAGATCCATCTTATTGACCGCCGCAATAATATGCGGGATGCCGAGCAAGGCGGCAATGGTGGCATGACGGCGAGACTGCGGCAACACGCCCTTGCGAGCATCGACCAATACCACGGCCGCATCTGCGGTAGAAGCTCCCGTGGCCATGTTGCGCGTGTATTGTTCGTGGCCGGGCGTGTCCGCAATGATAAATTTCCGCCGCGACGTGCTGAAGTACCGGTACGCCACATCGATGGTGATGCCCTGCTCCCGTTCGGCGCGCAGCCCATCCGTCAACAGGGAGAAATCCATGGGACCGGTCGAACGATTCAGCTTGCTCTGCCGCATCGACTGCACCTGATCTTCATAGATGGCTTTTGAGTCGTACAGCAACCGTCCAATCAAGGTCGACTTGCCATCGTCCACGCTTCCAGCCGTGGTGAAGCGCAGCAGATCCCGATCAAGATGCTGGGTAAGAAATTCGTCAAATGTGGAAGAGGCGGTCGCCTCTGTGGCCCGGGGATGCATTAGAAATATCCCTCGCGTTTCTTCATTTCCATCGAGCCTTCCTGGTCGTGATCGATGACTCGGTTCTCACGCTCAGAGCGATGAAAACCGAACATTTCTTCGATGATTTTAGGTAGCGTATCGGCATCCGACTCAATCGCCCCCGTGCAGGGAGCACAACCAAGAGAACGCATGCGTACCATGCGCCTCTCCGATTTTTCGCCAGGCAGAAAAGGAATCGGCCCCTGCGGCAGGATCAGCGATCCGCCGCGCAGTACCACTTCGCGTTCTTTCGCAAGGTAGAGTGGCACGATTGGAATATTTTCTTTATAGATGTAGAGCCACACATCCAGTTCCGTCCAGTTGGAGAGCGGAAAAATGCGGATGCTTTCGCCCTTGTCGATTTTGCCGTTGTAATAGTTCCAGAGCTCCGGCCTTTGATTGCGCGGGTCCCACTGTCCTGCGGCATCGCGGAACGAATAAATGCGTTCCTTGGCGCGCGACTTTTCCTCGTCGCGACGGGCGCCTCCAAACGCGGCGTCAAACTTTCCTTCCGCCAGCGCGTCCAGCAGGGACCGCGTTTTCAGCAGTCCGCAGCATTTCATCGTGCCCAGGGTGAACGGATTGGCGCCGTCATCGAGCGCCTGCTGGTTCTTGTGTACGATCAGTTCCGCGCCAACTTCCTTCGTGTAACGGTCGCGAAACTCGATCATCTCTGGAAATTTGTACCCGGTATCCACATGCAGCAAAGGAAACGGGATCTTGCCGGGATAAAAGGCCTTCTGCGCCAGCCGCAGCAGAACGGAAGAATCCTTTCCGATGGAATACAGCATGACCGGAGCCGCAAATGTCGCCGCTGCTTCTCGGAGAATATGGATGCCTTCCGCTTCCAGCATCTCGAGATGGCTCAATCTCGCAACAGTTGGAACCGCCTCCACGCTGGGAAGGGGAGGTGCATAGCATTCTTCTTCATACAAATGGGGTGTCATCGGCAGTCCTGTTCCCTTCTTTGTTGTGAGCGGAGACGGGTGGGATTCTGCCAAAAACAAGAAACCCACCTGATCGGCTCTTCCGTCGGTGGGCGTCTGATTGGGGTTATTTCAAGCCTTTCAGCTTTTCTTCTACCCGGCCGTCCGGAAGACGTGACATTGTGCCTGCATGGTACACACGCAACACGTACAACACGCCTTAGAGGTAGAAGACTTCATGCAACCTAAGTGTAGGGGTTTGTGTCGCGCACGTCAAGAACTAGATGGGTGGAGGAACAGGGTCAACCGATCTACAATCTATCCCCATCGGCGATCGCTCCAAAGAATCATTGTCCTGTCGTGTTGTGGCTTCAGCGCGTGGGGATCTGATTGGCTGCTACATCCTGATCGTCCAGTGTTTTGAGGAAGGCGATTACATCATCGATCTGTTGCTGGTTCCATATCGGCTTCTCGCCGAGCGTGCGGCCAAAAGGTAAATCAACTATATCGACATTGTTGTGGTATTTGGCGGGCAGGTCGTCGAATTTTTTCACTGTACCGTCGGGCCCCACCGGATACCATTTCTTCGGATCCGTATCGCGCTCCATGTAGAACTGCAAAGTCTTGCCCAA
>JBDTBI010000206.1:0-2665 GCA_039924215.1 Acidobacteriaceae bacterium | reverse complement strand
TGGGTATCCGCACCCTATTCAATATTCTGGGTCCACTATCCAACCCCGCTAAGGCGCCGTCGCAGGTTTTGGGTGTCTATGCAGGCCATCTGGTCCCGATAGTAGGGGAGACGATGCTGAAGCTGGGCGTGCGGCATGGCTTTGTCGTGCACGGGTCGGGTGGCTTGGATGAAATCTCATTGACCGGTGAGACTGAGATTGCCGAAGTGAGAGACGGTGCCATGCGCCTCTGGAAATTTTCGCCGGCAGACGTCGGTGTGGCGCAGGCACCCGTGTCGGCACTGTCAGGCGGGGATGCGGCGGAGAACGCGGCAATTTTGCGGGCAGTCTTCGCCGGAGAAACCGGACCGCGTCGCGACATTGTGCTGGTGAACGCCGCCGCCGCGCTGATAACTGGCGGAATCGCCACCGATTTCCGCGACGGTATCTACCAGGCCGCACGGGCCATCGACTCCGGCGCGGTCGAGCGTACTTTGGCCTCACTGGTGGAGTTTGGACGCAATCAGCGAAAATAAACACGCTGGCGTTGTGCAGGATCTATATAAATTGTTGGTGGATTCGAATAGCAGGAGGGGTCAATGAAATTTCATCCCGATCGTAGAACCATGGGTGTACTGGTTTCCGCATGCTGCCTTGTCGCGGCTAGCGCGTACCCGCAGCAGATTCAGGTGAATAAAAACAATCGCACGCTGGCCATCACGGCATCGGACGCCGCCAGCGCCATGGCCGATACCGCGACGGTGCACATCGGCTTCGTGGTATATGCGCCCGATGCGCAGGCTGCTTACGCGAAAGGCTCTGCGGCTTCGAATGCAATTGCCAAAGCAGTGCTTGGCATGGGGATCGACAAGGACGCGTTCCAGAGCGAATCGCAGAACATCAGCGAAACTCCGCAGTTTGAATTGGAGAAGCTGCCGCCCGCCGAACAGGCGCAGAGGAAGTTTCAACTTCGTCAGAGCTGGACCGTAAAGACGAATGCCGGCAATGCCGCGAAGGTTCTGAATGCCGCCGTGAACGCCGGAGCCAACCAAAGCGGCCAGATCGACTGGTCGGTTGCGGATGAGGATGCCCTGCAAGCCAAGGCCGCCGGTAAGGCGCTGGCTCGGGCACGCACGATCGCTTCGCAGATGGCGCAGGGACTCGGCATCAAACTGGGCGACTTGATCTATGCCAGCAATCAGGCGCCGGAGCCCGCCCCGCACCCCATGATGATGCGCTCCATGTTGGCCGGAGCCGGCGAAACACCGGCCCCCGCTCCGCTCGCCATGAGTCCGCAAAAAGTAGAGCGCTCGGCCACCGTATATGCGGTATTTTCCATCGAGTAGATCCAAGGTCTCAAAATCGAGACTTGGAACACACCCAGGTCTCGATGCTGTCCCCATTTTGAACGCACTACACTGGTTTTTATGGCCCACTATAAATATCGCGAACTGAAACCGACGCCGGAAGCCGAGGCCGCGTACACGCGTTGGATTGCGCACCTCAATGAGGAGTTCACGCGCCATCGCAAGCCGGAAATCAGGGCGGAGATCGTTCGCGACGAGCTGCACCAGCTCTACCTCGGACGGCCGCATGGCGGCAAGCTCAATTTCAATATGAAGACCGAGCTGCCGTTCAATGTCCTGCAGCTTTCCCTCGACCCGCGCAATGCGACGCTGGAGCCGGAATACTACGGCGATGTCGATGCGGAAAAATATGCGTGCGTGAAGCCGTTGATCTGGTTCTGGCAGATGTACGACCGCTCCCCGGTGGGCCTGAACCACTGGCTCGGCTTTCGCTTCCGCTGCATGCTGGGCAAGCACATTTTCAAGCACATTGGAAAGAACGTAAAAATCTTCCACGGTGTAGAGTTCAGCTTTGGCTACAACTTGACCATCGAGGACAACTGCACCATCCACAAATTCGTGCTGCTGGATGATCGCGGTGAGATCATTGTGCGCGAGGGATCTTCGATTTCCGATTACGCGAACGTCTACAGCCATACGCACGATATCAACGACGCATCGGACGTCAGCAACCGCCCGACGGAGATTGGCCCCCGGGCGCGCGTCACCTACCATGCGACGGTGCTGGCCGGCATCAAGATCGGCGAGGATGCCATGTTGGGCGCAATGGGCCTGGCAACGCACGATGTACCGCCATCGACAGTCAGCGCCGGAATTCCAGCGCGACAAATTCGTGAGAAGAATAAGCGCGCATAGTGGAGAAGCCCAGTTCATCGGCAATCCTGATTGCGACAATGGCCAAAACCGCAGGTCTTTCCAGTCCGCTGTGCTATATTCCAGACGCTCATCCGATTATGATTCAATAAGTCGCAGGAGCGACGATGGCATGAGCGATGGCCTGCCACAAGCTGGACTCCCCGATTCGGTGACTCCGAGCAACCATGAACAAAGGGAAGCTGTGCCCCCGGAGCCGCCTGTTCCTGCCACAGCCTCAATCCGGATCGTGGCGAAGCATCCGCTCGCCATCCGCTGGATGCACTGGATCAATTTCCCCATTCTGTTCACCATGGTCCTCAGTGGCCTGTGGATCTACTGGGCCGACTCCATTCCATACGTGGGACATATTGGAGAGGTATACCGGGTCGGCTGGGGCCATCACACACTCGTGCGGCTGTTTCCCTCGGGCTTTTGGGACGCGATCGATGGGAAATTCAAACTCG
>JBDTBI010000205.1:0-3590 GCA_039924215.1 Acidobacteriaceae bacterium | reverse complement strand
GTGCCCGGTCTTGCCGATTGCCCAGACCGGTTCATACGCGATGGTTATCCGAGGCACCATGCCCGGCGACACATCGGCGAGCCCTCGAATGAGTTGCCGGTCGAGAACCGATTCAGTCTGGTCGGCGTTGCGTTGCTCTAAGGTTTCCCCGACGCACAGGATCACGGAGAGGCCAGCCGCCAAAGCAACCCTTACCTTCTTATTAATGAACTCATCAGATTCGCCCAGCTCATGACGTCGCTCGCTGTGTCCGAGGATGACGTATTTGCAGTCGAGATCGAGGAGCATCGTCGGACTCACTTCGCCGGTGAAGGCGCCCTCCTTTTCGGGATAGAGATTCTGCGCCCCGAGTGCGATTCGACTGCCCCGGAGAATCTCTCCGACCAGGGCGAGATAGGGAAAGGGTGGACAGACCGCGACGAGGACGCGGTCCTCAATGCTCGTGGTGTCCATCCCATCCACGATTCCCTGTGTTAGATGCCTCGCCTCCGCACTTGTAGTATGCATCTTCCAGTTACCGGCGATGAATTTTTGGCGCATAACGAGTCTTAGTTAGCTACCTCTGTAACACTGACTTCCATGATGCTCCGATCTCCAATCGAAAGGAGAGCTCAGTCTACGATCCTCCCACGGCGGCCGGTTGCGGCTGACGCGGTTTTGAGCCAGGGCGCCACGCCAGATCCTGGGTCATGACGTAGATAATCATAGCCACAAACATTACGATAACGCCGACCCATAAGCGCCAGTCCGTATGCGCGCGTTTCCAGTAGGGCTTATGACTCGGCGCGGTGCCGCCATGGTCCGATGCAGGTCGATGGTGGTGATGCTCGCTCATTTTTTTTCCTTAACTCCGCCCCGACTTCCAGTTGCGACCTTCCGGCAAGTCCTAGCCGTGCTCACCGCGTCCCCGAGAGACGGAAGCCGCCGGCCGGATGCGGCTACAATCATTTCGCGATCGGCGCGCCGGGCCTCCGAGGTTTCCGGGATGCACAGCTTCGCGAAGCGTTTGTTAAAATTCGGATTATTTTCATCCATCGCCAGCAAGATCTTGTCGTTGGCGACAAGCTTTTTCGCGGTGTCAGTCAGCTCTTGTGCATTCATTTGAGTCTGCCTTTCGATGCATCGGCCCCGGTCGCCGCTTTAAGCCATTGCAGCGCATCGGCGTATTCGGAATCCGGGAAGTGTTTGACCTCCGCGTGTACCAGATGCGCGGCGATCCTGGATACATCCGTTAAAAGAACACTGTCGCTTACCATCGCGAATCTGACGATATCTTGGAGATGATTTTTGATAAACCGCATGTGCGCAAGAAAAGCATCGGGAGTCGCCCAGCCGGGGAATGCCTTGGCGTGAATCATTAGTCCCGGCAGTTTTCCGTGGTCTGCGATGTAAGGATCTATTTCGCGACCCAAGTCCTCAAAATCAATCGCTTCGAGCGGAGCGTGCGGTTCAAGAACCAGTATCTCTTCAGGTTCAATGATCGTGTGCTTGAGCATAGTTCTTCTTCATTTTTGATAACTGGCGTTTCATGGTTGCATTTGTCGCGTTTTGATCGCGTTCGCTGTTGCATGATTGTCGTCTGTCTTGTCCGGGGCATATCTCGTCCACGGATGTTTAAGCCTGCGCCAGCCACGTCCGCGCTGCGGCGGCCTCGGTGTGATCGAAGTATCGAATTTCTGCCTTCGTGAACGGCTTGCAAAAAGCCGTCATGACGTGCTGCCACTGCTTGTCTCCGACCATCGCGCACCGTTCGATGTCGGCGAAGTGTGTGACGCCGAACTTCAGGTCCTCCCATGCCGCGCTGGCTTCCCAGCCGTGCAGGCCTGTCATGTCGAACAGCACTCGCAACTTTCCGAGCTGCCGGACGCGTCGATCAAACTCGGGCACAAAACGCTCGTAATCTTCTTTCACCAGCTTTCCGCTGACGTGAACGACGAGAATCTTTCCGCCGCTTTCTTCAGTGAGTTGGATGGGCATGTTGGACTCCTTTGGTTCGTTTCAATCTATTTTTGGGCTGATCGTTCGCTCGCGCCCCATTTCCAATTCCGAATCTCCGGTAAGTCCTCGCCATGCTCATCGATGTAGTGCTTATGCTCGATGAGTTTGTCTTTCATCTGTTGCTTCAGGTAATCTCCCTTGGATCCCAGGTGCGGCACGCGATCAACCACGTCCTGCACCAGATGAAAGCGGTCCAGGTCGTTCTGCACCCGCATGTCGAAAGCAGTCGTGATCGTGCCTTCCTCTTTATAGCCGCGGACATGCAGGTTACGGTTAGTTCGGCGATAGGTCAGCCGGTGGACCAGCCACGGGTAACCATGGAAGCCAAAGACGATGTGCTTGTCCTTTGTGAAGAGTGAGTCGTAATCCGCTTCGCTCAACCCATGTGGATGTTCGCTGGCAGACTCCAATCTCATGAGGTCAACGACATTGACGACCCGGATTTTCAATTCGGGCAGGTGTTCGCGCAGGATGGAAGTGGCCGCCAAAATCTCCAGGGTCGGCGTGTCTCCGCAACAGGCCATGACTACATCCGGCTCAGCGCCTTGATCATTGCTGGCCCATTGCCAGATGCCAATGCCTTCGGTGCAATGCACCACGGCCTCGTCCATGGTCAGCCATTGCGGGAGAGCGTGCTTGCCAGCTACCACCACGTTGACGTAATGCCGGCTGCGCAGGCAGTGATCAAACACCGAAAGCAGACAGTTCGCATCCGGCGGCAGGTAGCAGCGCACGATGTCCGCCTTCTTGTTAATAACGTGGTCGAGGAAACCCGGATCTTGATGGGTAAAGCCGTTGTGGTCCTGCTGCCAGACGTGCGAGGCGAGCAGATAGTTCAGCGAAGCGATCTTCCGGCGCCACGGCAATTCCGATGTAACTTTCAGCCATTTGGCATGCTGACTGAACATCGAATCAACGATGCGAATGAACGCCTCGTAGCTGTTGAACAATCCATGTCGCCCGGTCAGTAAGTACCCTTCCAGCCAACCTTCACACTGATGTTCGCTCAGCATCGAGTCCAGGACTTGTCCGGCGGGAGCGAGGAACTCATCATTGCTCACCTCCCGTGCGTCCCACTGACGGTTGGTGACCTCGAAGACGGCGCCGAGCAGGTTTGAAAGAGTTTCATCGGGACCGAAGATGCGAAAATTACGCCGGTCCTGATTAAGCTTTGCTACGTCGCGCAGGAACTTGCCCAGCACCATTGTATCCTGGCCATCAACCGCGCCGGGCGAAGGGACATGGACCGCGTGGTCGCAGAAGTCCGGCATGCGCAGATCGTGGAGCAGTAGGCCACCATTGGCGTGAGGATTGGAACCCATTCTCCGGTTGCCTTTGGGCGCTAACTCTGCCAACTCTGGCATCAGTGTGCCGTTTTCATCGAACAGCTCATCGGCCTTATAACTCTTCATCCAGTTCTCCAGCAGCTGGACGTGATCGGGATGCGCGGGGTCGACCAGAATGGGAACTTGGTGTGCGCGAAAGGTGCCTTCGATTTGCAAGCCATCGACGACTTTCGGTCCGGTCCATCCTTTCGGCGACTTGAGGACGATCATGGGCCAGCGCGGCCGGGTGGTGTCGTTCTTGTCCCG
>JBDTBI010000204.1:0-3070 GCA_039924215.1 Acidobacteriaceae bacterium | reverse complement strand
CTGGGATACCCCGGAATGGATGATCAGGGTTCTACCTCATCGTGGTATGTGATGAGCGCCATGGGCTTCTATCCAGTCGATCCATCGAGTGCGGATTACATAATCGGCAGCCCGATCTTCGGTCAGGTGACCATCCATCTGGAAAATGGAAAAGATTTCGTGATTGTTGCTCACAACAATTCAGAGAAGAACATCTATATTCAGTCGGTAACCCTGAATGGCAAGCGCTGGAACAAGCCATGGTTCAGTCAGGCGGATATTGCGAACGGGGCAACGCTCGTATTTCAAATGGGGCCAGAACCCAACAAGAACTGGGGTGCTGCACCGGACGCGGCTTCGCCATCCATGTCTGCACCAAGCGCCCAATAAGTGGAAGGAGATCGGATGCCGTCGAACCGGTAGTAGAAACGTGAGCCTCTACAGTTTTACTCGGCTACGAGGACTTGGGTGATCGTGCGGAGACGGAGAGTAAGTCAACCACAAGCAGCTGTGCCGAGCCTATAGCGGACCATGGGTCCGACGATTTCCCCGAATTTTGCTCTGGCCCTTCTGAACCCGGCCTATCCATGGATCAGGGATAGGCAACACCTATCGAGAAGACAATGAATGCAATTATGGTGAACCTACAAAGAAGGTCCAACTCCTGCCGGTGGAGTCTTCTCGCAGGGTTTCTCCTGCTACTCTGGTCCGCTGAGCTGGTGGCCCAGCCAAAAATCTCTGTCACCCAGACGTCAGGCGGGGTGGTGGTGCGGACGGCGACTGAGACGATGCATATCACGGTGTGCGGTCCCGCCTCCGTGCATATTGTTGCCGCTCCCAATGAAGAGAATGATGGCAATGTAACGGCTGGAACTCCAAAAGAACCTTGGATGGTGCGGCAATGTACACGGGCCCCGTTTACATTGCACGTGCCTGCCGGTATCCAGGCTTCCTCTGCTTCGGCACAATCATCGACACCTTGGGTCGCGACTCTGGACACGGGCAAAATACGTGTACTCATCTCGCTCGACTATGGCAGCCTTGAATTTCAGGATGAGCAAGGAAATCAGTTGCTCCAAGAATTCGAGGATGAGCCACGCACGTACCGGCCAGTTACACGTAACGGCGAAGCTATGTACAGCGCGGAAGACCGCTTCTATCTGGCGGCTCGGGAAGGCCTGTACGGGCTGGGACAGCACCAGAACGGCGTTTTCAATTATCGTGGAACGGTTATTGAGCTGGGTCAGGCGAATACAGACGTCGATATCCCGCTGCTGGTATCGACGAAGGGATACGGGATCTTTTGGAATTCAGCGGCTATTTCTTATTTTGATAATCGCTTTGCGCATGAAATGAGGTTGACCTCCGAAGCGGCCAATGCAGTCGACTATTACTTTCTCTACGGGCCGGGGATGGACCAGATCATCCATCAATATCGACAGATGACCGGTCACGCGCCACTGTTCGGTGAATGGGCCTATGGATTCTTCCAGTCGAAAGACCGCTATAAAAGCGCAGCGGAACTCTTGAGAATCGCCAAAGAATATCGCGGCCAGCACGTTCCGCTGGATGTGATTGTGCAGGACTGGTTCTGGTGGGTGAAACAGGGCGACCCGGAATTTCGGCAGGAAGCATACCCTGATGTTGCCGCTACACTGCGAAAACTGCATGATGAGCATGTACACGCCATGATCAGCGTGTGGCCAGTTTTCAATTCACAATCCCAAAATTTTCAGGAGATGAAGGCCCGTGATCTGACAATTCCGGGCACGACAGACTACGATGCCACCAACCCTGCGGCAGGAGACTTTTATTGGAAACATCTCGTCGGCAAGCTTTTTGCGCAAGGCTGGGATGCCTTCTGGCTGGATAGTTCCGAGCCGGAGGTCGCATATCCCCACAGGGGCGAGAGCGATACATCGCTTGAAAACAAGAGGCTTTTCATTGGCAATGGAGCACGCTACGCAAACATCTTTCCATTGATGCATTCCGGCAACGTGTATCGGAACTGGCGTGAGACGACTGATAAAAAGCGGGTCTTCATTTTGACGAGGTCCGCATTCGCAGGCCAGCAGAGAAATGCGGCAACGACGTGGTCGGGGGATGTTTACAGTACCTTTTTGGCCTTCTCGCGCCAGTTGCCTGCCGGCCTGAACTTTGCGCTCTCCGGCATGCCGTATTGGACGACCGATATTGGCGGATATGGACCGCCGTGGCCACGCGATACGCATGACCCTGCCTACCAGGAGCTATATGCGCGATGGTTTGAATTCGGCGTATTCTGTCCCATCTTTCGCACCCACGGGCACCGCGCGAACGATGAGAATGAGCTTTTCTCTTACGGAGCGGTCACTCCAATTGTTAGCCGCTATGACAGGCTGCGCTACCGTCTCTTGCCTTATATCTATTCCATGGCCTGGCAGGTGACCGACCATGACTCCACCATGATGCGTCCCCTGGTAATGGACTGGCGGACCGATCGGAACGTCTGGAATATAGGTGATGAGTTCATGTTCGGCCCCAATCTGCTAGTCAGCCCCGTCACTCAGCGAGGGGCCACCAGCCGTTGGGTCTATTTGCCAGCGTCGCCTGCGTGGTACGACTTCTGGACCGGCAAAAAAATGAAAGGGCAGCAGAGGATTGAGGTCAGCGCACCGCTCGACCGCATCCCTGTCTATGTACGTGCTGGATCTATCCTGCCGCTAGGACCGGAGATTGAATGGGCGGGCCAGAAATCATCTGCCCCCATCGAGCTGCGGATCTATCGTGGGGCCGACGGGAACTTCGAGTTATACGAAGATGCGGGAGACACGTATGCCTACGAAAAAGGGGAGCGATCGATCATTCCTATTCATTGGCAAGAGGCATCAAGAACCTTAACCGTTCGTGCGAGAGAAGGATCGTTTCCAACGATGGAACATCATCGAACGTTTCGTCTCGTAGTTGTGGGCCCAGATCATGGTGTGGGCGGAAACTTAGCGACGCAAGCCGATAAAGAAGTGCAATATGTGGGAAGAGCGATTTCTGTCACCGTCCCGTGATCAAATCGAGGGAAATCGAGCGACCTGTTCGCCCTGGTCTTACAACCCAC
>JBDTBI010000203.1:0-3794 GCA_039924215.1 Acidobacteriaceae bacterium | reverse complement strand
CCTCCCTGAGAACCCTGTCCAGCGCCATTTTTTCTGTCATTAACTCCTGTACCGTCAACGCATCGCCGCGCAGCTCCGCTTCTGCAAGCGAACGGCGAAGTTCACGCTGACGTCGCTCCAGCCGGCTGTGCCGCAAGGACTGGAATGCATTCTCCACCTCATCGGTTTGAATGTCCCGACTGCCGTTCATCAACGCAGATGCCAGCAAATGACGGCTCGCCTCATCCGGAGCCAGGTCAAACGGGTTCGAGGCCGTCTCTGCTGTCGCCAACGCAACCAGCAGAGAAAACGTAGCCAAACCGTCACAGACCGCGGACTCCTCCGTAAGCCGCTGCCGGGCTAGTTCCCGCGCTGGTGATCCTGTCTGCAGGGTAAGGGCTCGCACCAGTAATTTCTCCGCCTCGCTCCAGGTTGACGCCACCACCGCTTTGGTGCTGACATCCGCACGCTTCGCAAAGGCCGCTTGCTTTAACTCCTGACGCAATAGGGCAGAATCAATTGCCAGTTTTTGTGCCGCATCCGCGGCAAATTCATCCCGAGTAATGCGATTGGGAATATGCTGCATGTGCGGCAGCAGAAAGTTCAGCGCCTTCACCTTCGCGTCGGGCGTAACGGGCGGAAACAGTGTGCGTGCCCGTTCAATCAGGTAATCGCTGTGCCGTCGTGCGGCGCGCAAAGCTGCAACATAGGCCTGGGTTCCGCGTTCTCGCACATAGCGGTCCGGGTCGAGACCGCCATCGAGGGTGACAACCTTCACGCTGAAGCCCTCTTCAATCAATAAGGCGATGGACTTTTCCGCCGCGTTTGCTCCGGCCGTATCGGGATCGAAATTCACCACCACCTGCCGCGTATGGCGCGCCAGCAATCGCACCTGTGCCTCGGTAAAGGCAGTGCCACTGGTAGCCAGCACATTCGCAATCCCAGCCATGTACACGGAGATGCAGTCCATCTGGCCTTCGACCAGTAAAGCAAATTCATATTGCCGGATCGCCGGCTTGGCTTTGTCGAGATTGAAAAGCACATGACCCTTGGTATAAAGCGGCGTCTCCGGGGAGTTCAGATATTTTGGACCGGCCTTCTCGTCGTTGTCCAGCGCCCGCGCAGTAAAGGCAATCACGCGGCCTGCCTCATTGCGGATAGGAAACGTAATCCGCTTCCGGAAACGTGTATACAGTGTCCCGGTCGAACCGTCCCCCTGATCCTTGGAGGAAAACAGGCCACTGCCGCGCAAAACCTCCTCATCGAATCCAGACTGAAACCGGTCCCGCATGGTGGAGTAAGAATCCGGCGCATAACCGATGCGAAAGGCCGCAATCGCGTCCGCCGTCACACCCCGGCTGGTAAGGTATTCTCGCGCGCGAGCTGCTTCCGGGCTCTGGAGCTGCTCCTCAAAATAACGGCAAGCCTGATCGTGAATCTCCAGAAGTTTCGATCGCAAGCGGGAAGCTTGCGCCTCTTCCGGCGAGGAAAATTCGCGTTTCGGCAGCGGAATGCCGCATTTCTGAGCAACGGAACGCACTGCCTCTGGAAAGCTCAGATTTTCCATTTTCTGTACAAAAGTAAAGACGTCGCCGGACTGGCCACAGCCAAAGCAATGAAAAAATTGCTGCGCCGCCTGCACATTGAACGATGGAGTCTTTTCTTTGTGAAATGGGCACAGGCCCTTGAAGCTCTGTCCGCTGCTCTTGGTCAGGCGTATATATTCGCCGATGATGCGGACGATATCGGCCTGCTGCTTCACGGATTGGGCAAAACCATCGGCCATGGCAAAAAGGTCCTGCGGCTACAAACACGAGTGTAGTGCAAGCCAATCTCCCTCCGCCGGGAAAGCTGATTACGACAGGCAGGTAAGATCGCCAGTGCAATGCACGAAACCGATTCTCCTGAAGGTGTACATCGGGGAGAGAATCAATTCGTGGCCTTTCCTTAAGAAAGGCCGCTCTGGGACGAACTTCGCAATCCACAGCATCAGGAGAACCGGTATACGATAAGCGCGTGCAGCCTCTTCTCCGCGTTGACCACCTGTCGATCAGTTTTTCCTCCGATGCAGGGAGGCATACGGCTGTCGATGACCTTAGTTTTTCCATCGCGCCCGGCGAGTCAATGGCGCTGGTCGGTGAATCCGGTTCGGGAAAATCCGTCACCGCGCTGGCGATTCTACGCCTGCTTGATCCGCGCGCCGTGGTTGCTGGCAATATATGGTTTCGTCAGGAAGATTGGCTGCACCTGCCAGACCATGAAATGCCCCCTCGCCGTGGCCGCGATGCCGCCATGGTGTTTCAGGAGCCGATGACGGCGCTGAACCCGGTGATGTCGATTGGCAAACAGATCGCCGAAGCCATTCGGATTCATCAGCGAGATCTTTCCCGGGCCGCTGTGCGCCAGCGCGCGATCGAAGCTTTGGCATCGGTGTCCATTCCAGAACCGGCATTGCGATTCGACGACTATCCCCACCAGTTTTCCGGTGGCCAACGGCAACGCATCCTGATCGCGATGGCGCTGGTCAATCGTCCCAGCCTGCTGATCGCCGATGAGCCGACGACTGCCTTGGATGTGACCGTGCAAGCGCAAATTCTCGATCTTCTCCGGGAACTGAAAGAACGCTCGAATGCTGCCCTGCTATTCATCTCGCATGATCTTTCGGTCGTGGCCCAAATCGCCCAGCGGGTCGCCGTGATGCGCAAGGGGAAAATTGTTGAAATGGCAACCTGTGCTCAACTATTTGCCGACCCAAGGCACCCTTACACGCGCAAGCTGCTGGCGGCCGTCCCTACCATGCGGAGCAACCGCAACGTACCGTTGGCCTCTGCGGAAAACCTCAGCGCCGTAATGGAGGGCCCGCTGGTCGAAATCGCCGCTGGCCACTGGGCCCGCAGCGAGGAATAGCGGCTATTCCCCGCCATTTGTAAGGAAGGCGGCATGGGCGTATCCTGAGGTTCGTTACGGGTGGTATCCCGCATGCGGCCAAGAGAGGCCACCAGGGAACTGCACTGGAGATCATCATGAGCTTGACCGAACCGCGCAGCATCGATGCTGCCGCGCATGCTGTTCCTTCCTCGACATCACTCAAAGTCACTCTTCCAATCTTGCAGGAAAAGAAGCGCAGCCACATTCCCATTTCTGCGCTGACTGCATACGACTATGCTATGGCGCGACTGGTAGACGAGGCCAGCGTCGATCTGGTGCTCGTCGGCGACTCGCTAGGCATGGTGATGCTAGGGTATGAAAGCACCCTACCCGTCACCATGGAGGAAATGCTGCTGTGCACGCGCGCCGTGCGCCGTGGTGTGCGCCGGGCGCTGCTGGCTGCGGACATGCCTTATGCTTCCTATCACGTGGATGTAAGGCAGGGCGTCCGCAACGCGCTGCGATTTGTAAAGGAAGCAGGCGCGGAAGCTGTAAAGGTAGAGGGCGGCCGCAATCGAGTGGAATTGATCGCGCGGCTAACGGACGCGGAAATTTCAGTAATTGGCCATATTGGATTGACGCCACAATCCCTGCATCGGATGGGCGGATACAAGGTGCAGGGCAAAAGCGTATCTGCCGCGGAGCAATTGATCGAAGATGCGGTGGCACTGGAAGCTGCTGGTACTGCGCTGCTGGTACTGGAAGGCGTACCCCGCGAAGTTGCGGCACGCATCACTGCGGAACTGAAAATTCCAACCATTGGCATTGGAGCCGGCCCGGAATGTGACGGGCAGATTCTGGTACTGCATGACCTGCTAAATCTGACGTTCGCACCCGCGGCAAAATTCGTGCGCCGCTACGGCGATGCCGCTTCGCTGATCCGCAAT
>JBDTBI010000202.1:0-2860 GCA_039924215.1 Acidobacteriaceae bacterium | reverse complement strand
CCTATGTGGGTTTTCGCGAGTCGATACCGAACATGAACCGCGGCCGGGCGGCTGCGGGTTGTGGAGCTGCGCCTGCGGCATGCCTCCGCGAACCAGTATACGCTAGAATCCGAGCACCACGATCATGGGCAGCAACGACAATCCTCGAAGCAGCAAGGCGCGGCGGACTGCGGCGGAGCGGCTGTTGAATGAGTCGGATTCAGGCCAGGCGTTGGACGGTAAATCGACGGATGTGAATGGTGGAAATAACTATGTACCCGGTGATAACGCCGTAGACGCGGAGAAACTTTCTCGCGGAACAAACCGTTCTTCCGATGTCGATGAAAACTCCGAATCCAGCTGGCCCAATGAAGACACGGCCGATGAAACCGGAGCTGATGGCGCCTCGCCAGAGCCCGCCAACCACTCTGAAGCCGAAAATCCTGGGCCTTTTCCGATAGATGGATCGCAACTTTCCGCGCAGGATCGTGTCTCAGAGGATATGGGCACGATTGCACTGGACAGCCTTTCAGGAAATCGACGAGCAGCCAACGAGGTCATGCCGCCCTTTGCAGGTGGCATAGCGTCCCAATTGGGCCAGATGACCGATGCGGAGATCATGCAGCGGGCCGGCACAGGCGATGATGCCTGCTATGAGTTTCTGGTGGCAAAATACCGGCGGCCCATCATCGGCTTTATGTATCGGATGGTCCACAACCAGGCGGTCGCGGAGGAGTTGGCCCAGGAAGTTTTTCTGCGGGTGTACCGGGCCAGGGGGAGCTATCGGGCGGAAGCACGATTTACGACGTGGCTTTACCGCATTGCGGCCAACATGGCGATCAACCATGCGCGGGACACGAGATACGAGCGGTCGTCGTCCAGCATCTACCTGGACCAGGCCGACGAAGACACCGGCGCCAGGCCCGACGTGGCCGACCTGCGGCCTTTAGCCGAGCAGGACATGTTGCGCGACGAACGGATGAGGCTTATTCGCGAGCACGTGACGGCATTGCCAGAGCGGCAGAGGATGGCTGTGGTGATGCATAAGTATCAGGACATGGACTACAAGCAGATCGGCGCGGTGCTGAAGCTGAGCGAATCCGCGACAAAATCACTTCTGTTTCGCGCGTATCAGACGCTGCGTGACCGGCTGAAAGAGTTTGCTTAAGATGATGGAGAGGAGATGGCTGTGATGACATGCGATAGGCTGCAGGCGTATTTGCCGGATCTGCTTTTGGATTCCGCGCGTGTACCCGCCCATGTGCCCGTGGATGTGCGGCAGCACCTGACGAAATGTTCCAGCTGCCAGAATGAGCTGCAGGAACTGCAAGCCACGATGCTATTGCTGGATGGGTGGGAGACCCCGGAGCCGAGCCCGTACTTTGACACTCGCATGGCGGCCCGTTTGCGAGAGGAAAAACACTCCAAAGCTCCTGGATGGCTGGAGCGCGTGCGCACCCGCCTGATGTTTGGCAGCGATCTCAATCTTCGACCGGCGGTCGCAGTTGCCTGCGCATTATTGCTCGTCGTCGGCGCCGGATCGTATGAAGGTTTTGTCGGCCTGAACAGAACGCAGGCTCCAAGGCAAACGGTTTCCGCTACGGTGAATGATCTAGAGCTTTTCGACCGAAACGCACAGACCTTGCAGGAGATGGCCACATTCGACAGTGCAGATGCGACTGTGGGTCAAAGCTCGAACGGGGACGCCTCCAACTAGTATCTCTACGTTGGAAGGCGAGCTAAACGGCTGGTTTGCCGGTGAATATCATTTGAAAAGTACGAGGGTCGTTGACGTTGAGATTTCCTGCTTCCGCGTCGCGCATGGCAGATGGAAATGCCTGATAAATTTCGGAGGATCGGCACAGGGCGGGTGGCTCCGCAATGCGTCAGGCGAGCTTCGATTGTTTTTCATGCGCGAAAAAGGGAGTTGATGCTTGCTTTGGCAGTTTCGATCTTCGTGCTGACGTGTGCAGCCGGCTGGGCTGCGCCCCGAACCGCGGCAGATTGGCGGCCGAGGTTCGTCTTGGCAAGCGGTGCCACGGGCTTCGACGGCCAACGCCAGGGAAATCAGCAGCAGCATCGTCAGGAACATCTGCCGCAGTGGTTTCGCCAACACCAAAACCTTCCGCCGCAGGCGCAGGAACGAGCATTGCGCAGCGAACCTGGTTTCAACCGTCTTCCGCCAAGGCAACAACAGCGACTATTCAACCGCTTGCGGCAATTGAATGCCATGCCTCCTGGCAGGCGGGAACGCACCTTGCAGCGCATGGAGGCGATGGAGAAATTGTCCCCTGGCCAGCGCCAGCAAGTCCGAAGCACGATGCGGCAAGTGACCCAGATGCCGGAGGACCGCCGCCGAATAATGCGCAAAGCGTTTGGGGATTTGACCCAACTGCCGCCAGAGCAGCGCCAATCAATTCTGGATTCTCCCCAGTTCAAAGGGCAATTTTCCGATCATGAGAGACGTATGCTCGGCACCCTGATGAGCGTTCAACCCTACGCTCCAGAACAGAGACCGGCCGCAGGCGTGAAGTACGGAGAAAAAGATTAGCGACGCATCGTCGTTCGGGACATTGCCGAAGCAGATATTTTCATCCCTTTCGGCTGCTTCCAAAGTTTGACCGCGCTCGTCCGCTCCAGTTATCATAGGAATGCGGGGTGGAGCAGCCCGGTAGCTCGTTGGGCTCATAACCCAAAGGTCGTAGGTTCAAATCCTACCCCCGCAACCAAAGAATCAATAACTTAGAGTGAGTCCGAAAAACAGATTCACTCCCATTTACTCCCAATAAGAAAATTGGCAGTTTAGGCGCTCGCCCTCAGGGCTGGAGCACCATCGTGACAACCTTCCCATTTGCTGCTCTTTTCGACTCCGGCATAGCCT
>JBDTBI010000201.1:0-4602 GCA_039924215.1 Acidobacteriaceae bacterium | reverse complement strand
GAAAACGTCTTCCGAGAACTAGGGGAGCGCGAAGGCCAGGCCTTCGATCTGCAGGAGGTGATCCTATCGGCCGCCAAGGACGTCGATCGACCCATCTTCTACTCCGTTGCGGTCATCATTGCGGGTTATCTGCCCATCTATGCGCTCAGCGGACCTTCCGGAAAGTTATTCCGGCCGATGGCGGACACCGTGGCGATCGCGCTGGTAGGGGCGCTGATCCTGACGCTCACCTTTGTCCCCGTCATGTGCGCGTACTGGTTCAAACACGGCGTCCGCGAGCGCGTGAACAAGCCGTTCGAATGGGTGCGGAAAAAGTACGCCGAAGAACTCGATTGGTGCCTGGACCATCCGAAGACCACCATGACCGTGGCCACGTTGATTTTTGCCGCCACCATGCTGCTGGTTCCGTTCATCGGCGGCGAATTTATGCCACATCTGGACGAAGGCGCGCTATGGGTGCGCGCAACCATGCCCTACACGGTTTCGTACGAAACTGCGAGCAAATTCTCACCCCAGGTCCGTGACATCCTGATGAAGTATCCGATGGTCACCGACGTCGGCTCCGAACTGGGCCGCCCGGATGACGGCACGGACCCCACGGGATTCTTCAACGACGAGTTCTACGTGGGATTGAAGCCCTACAATGATGCGTCATGGAAGACCGGCCCGATCCACAATAAGGCGGAATTAACCGCGGACATTCGAAAGCAGTTGAAAGCATTTCCTGGAGTCATTTTTAACTTTACCCAACCCGCAGAGGACGCGGTCGATGAGGCGCTGACAGGACTCAAGAGCGCGCTCGCGGTAAAAATCTATGGTTCCAATCTAAACGTCCTACAGGATGAGGCGCTCAAGATCAAACGCAGGTTGTCGCAGGTGCCAGGATTCACGGATCTGACCGTAGTCCGCGAACTGGGCCAGCCCAGCCTGCTCATTGATGTGGACCGCGACAAGATTGCCCGCTATGGCATCGACGTTGCCGACGTGGAGACAGTTGTACAGGCTGCTGTCGGTGGCGCGGCGGCTACGCAGGTCATTCAAGGAGAAAAATTGTTCGACCTGGTGGTGCGCATGAAGCCGGAATTCCGGCAGAACGCGCAACAGATTGGCAATCTACTCGTCGGGACGCCTTCCGGCCAGCAGATCCCACTGAGCGAATTGGCGAATATCCACGAAGCAGCCGGTGCATCGTTCATCTATCGTGAAAACAATTCACGTTACATTGGAGTGCAATACAGCGTCGAAGGGCGCGACCTGCAGGGTGCTGTGCTTGCCGGCCAAAAATCCATTGCAGACATTGTGAAATCGTTGCCACCGGGATATCGGCTCAATTGGGGCGGGGCATATAGCGAATTTCTTCATGCAAAGCACCAGATGGAATTTATCGGACCGCTGGCGGTGCTGATCATTTTCATGATTTTGTTTGCGCTGTATGGCAATCTCAAATTTCCCGTGACCATCGCCCTCGGCGTACTGCTTACTGAGCCGGTGGGCGCGCTGCTCGCGCTGAAGCTGACCCACACGCCATTCAGCGTTTCGTCGGCGCTCGGCTTGCTCGCCCTGATGGGTGTTTCCGTTGAAACCGCCGTCATTCTCGTCTCCTACATCAACAAACTCCGTCTGGAGAAGAAGGACATTCGCACCGCAACCCGCGAGGCTTCGCTGTTGCGGCTGCGGCCCATCATGATGACCGCTCTGGTCGCGTGTCTGGGGCTTTTGCCGGCTGCGCTTTCTACCGGCGTCGGCTCCGACACACAAAAACCCTTTGCGATTGTGATTGTCGCTGGCCTCATATCGCGGCTCTTCCTTGGCTTCTTCGTCAACCCTGTTCTGTACGAGATGGTCGCACGCGAGGATGATGTTTTGCAGGTCTGATTCTGGCTCAAGGCCTTGGGTACCATCCCACTGCATTGGGCTTTGACCTGTTGACGTCCCAGTATGGATCCTACCGGGGTTCAAGTGCAATTGGGAGGTTCGCCAGTTGATACTGATCTTGTGATCGTGACGGCAAAACAAGAAATTTGCTCCTTCCACAATCCACCATCCTAAGGATTGTAAAGATGAAGACTGCAACGAAATGGCCGCCACGTGTTGCACGGTGTTCCCGTGGATGTACGGCCATAACCCTGTTGACGTGCCTGCTTTGCATGTTCGCAACGGTGAATGCATGGGGCCAGCCGAAAGCCGCGCTTCACACGCGGCTCTATCGATATACAGGAAACATTTCAATCGATCTGCGAAAGACGTCCTTCAGCCGTTATGGATCGTATATGGCATTCTCGCTGTTTCCTCAAGGGCTGTATCTGCGACAGGTGCACGGGGATGCCGGCCGGGGTAATTTTCTGACAAATGCTTTGCGTGTAGAGCTGGTCGAGAATGGCAAATCGATTCCTTTTACCGTGCATGCGACTCCGGTGCAAATGCAGTTGATCAGCAAATCCGGAACGGTCGACATATGTTTCGCGCAGCCGGCTTTGATCCGCTTGCGCGCCCATGCCGTCGGAGTCCGTCTCATCTCATCCACTCCCGGGAATTACGCCGTCAAAGAAGGCCGCGATCAGTGGGAGGTTCACGGCAGCAGCAAATATCGCCTGGGAACGCTTCTAGGCAAGTTGCAGCTCACCCAGCATTGGACCGGAACGCATTCCATACCGCCGGCGATCGTTGCGGAGTTTCTTCCGCAGCCTTCCACGGGCAATCTAGAAGGCTTTATTGGCGACTACCGACGGGTATGGAATCGACCCGTCGAGTTGAACCAAGGCTACGACCACGCCCTTCATGCACTCACCGCTGGATATAGTGAGTGGTTGAAGAAGATGCCGAGCGTCGCCGCAGAATTCGGCCCTACAGCCGAGGAGGCAGCCTATGTAGATTGGTCTGCCGTTGTGGAACCAGGCGGCTTTCTCACGCGACGGGCCATGCTAATGTCAAAAAACTGGATGTCGAATCTTTGGAGCTGGGACAATTGCTTCAATGCCATGGCGTTGATCGCGACGGCTCCGAAAATCGCATGGGATCAATACATGATCCCGTTCGATAATCAGGATGCAAGCGGCCAGATACCGGACCTGATGAATGATGCGCAGGAATCCTGGAAACATACGAAGCCGCCCGTGCATGGTTGGGTCCTGCGGTGGATGATGTCGCATAGCCACTCGATCGATACAACAAAGCTGGCGGAAGTGTATGGACCGTTATCGAAATGGACAAATTGGTATTTTCGCAATCGCGATGCAGACCACGACGGCCTGCCGGAATATAACCATGGAGACGATTCAGGCTGGGATAACACCACCATCTTTTTCACACCGCCACCGCTGGAAACACCCGATCTGGCGGCGCTACTCGTTTTACAAATGGACACGCTTTCGGACGTGGCCGCAAGGCTTGGGAAACGATCGGATGCTGCGATATGGCACAAACGCAGCGATGCGCTGCTCCAGTTAATGCTCGCGAAATACTGGCGCGACGGACAGTTTGTAGCGCTCCACGCATTCGATCACAGCGTCGCTCCACGACAGAGCCTCATCCTCTATCTGCCTCTGGTGCTGGGAAATCGGCTGCCCGAGCCATACCGCGACCAGTTAATCGCACGCATGATGGAAAAGGGCCGGTTCCTTACGGCGAACGGCTTGGCAACGGAAGAACTCGATAGCCCTTACTTCAACCCCAACGGATACTGGCGAGGCCCAATCTGGGCTCCCACCATGATGATGCTGGCGCAGGGGCTCGAAGATGCAGGCAGACCAGACCTTGCCCGCGATTTGCGGATACGCTTCTGTCGCATGGCAGCGCACAGTGGTTTTGCGGAAAATTATCAGCCGATCACAGGTGCTGGTTCATTTCTACCGAACCTCAACGCGACGAGCAACGATGGACGAGACCCCTCTTATACTTGGTCGGCCAGCGTTTTCCTCATCTTTGCTCATGAATTGTCCGCATCAAATTGAAATCGTCTTACGGCTGTCATGAGAGTATGTTGTGTCGAATATTTTTCGTTTCCTCGAATGTAGGGCACAATAAACCATGGCGTCTAACTTGAAAGAAACAAATTCTCCGGGAACACGCACCATCGTCATCACCGGCGGCGCGAGCGGAATTGGCAAAGCGACTGCGCTTCTCTGCGCCGCACGTGGCGATTCCATCGCCGTGCTGGACACAAATGCCGACGCCGCAAAAACGGTGGCGGAAGAGGCCCTTCGGAACGGCGCCAGAGACGCCCTCGGAATGGCCTGTGACGTGACCGTCGAGGAGCGGGTCGAGGAATCCTTCACCAGTATTTCCGCACGGTTCGGCGCGCCGTATGGACTTTTTGCCAATGCGGGTATTGGTCTGCGCGGTTTCATTCATGAGCTTCCGGCAGAGGACTGGAGACAGGTGATCGAGACGAATCTGACGGGCGTTTTTCTCTCCTGCAAACATGGCCTTCGACACATGATGGCGGCAAAAATTCCGGGCTCCATTGTCTGCACTTCCTCGCCGACCGGATTCGTCGCGCTTGGGGCCGGTGCAGTCGGCGCGTACAGCGCCGCCAAGGGTGGCATATCGGCACTTGTTCATTGCATGGCCATCGATTACGCGGCCTATGGGATCCGAGTGAAT
>JBDTBI010000200.1:0-5339 GCA_039924215.1 Acidobacteriaceae bacterium | reverse complement strand
CCCGGCAACTCAGGAAGCCCTCAGCCTGATGTACCAGCACCGCGAAATTCGGGATGCGAACTGGATGTACAAAGAGCGCAACCGCCCACAGTTTCACTTTACAGTGAAGCGCGGATGGAACAACGACGTGAACGGGCCGATCTTCTACCGGGGCCAGTACCATCTGTTCTGGCAGTCCTATCCGTACGGAGTGAAATGGGATACCGACTTTATGAACTGGGGCCATGCCATCAGCAAAGACATGATTCACTGGCAGGAGTTGGCCCCTGCGCTGCGGCCAGACAAAGTTGGAGCAGCCTGGTCCGGCACCGGCTTTATCGACCACAACAATGTCGGCGGATGGGGAAAAGATGCGCTGGTATTGGCCTACGCCGCGTACAACCGCATCTCGCATAAACAGGTGCAATGTCTCGCCTACAGCACCGACAATGCAAAAACCTTCACGCACTATGCCGGCAATCCCGTTGTAGACACCGACAGCGAATTGGGTACGACGGACACTCGAGATCCAAAGGTTTTCTGGTATGAGCCCTCCAACCACTGGGTCATGGTCTTATTTGAGAAGGACGGCATGTCGTTCTTCAACTCTTCCGACCTGAAGACGTGGACACGGAAGAGTCACTTTAAGGGCCTCCATGAATGTCCCGATTTTTTTGAGTTGCCAGTCGATGGAGATAGCAGCAATAAGAAGTGGGTCCTTCACGGCGGCTCGTCGGTCTATTTTATCGGCAGTTTCGATGGGCAGACATTCACCGCTGAGTCTCCAGGGTTGCGTTACGCCGAAGGAAAAAACGCACGAGGGGACGATGTTCTCTATGCGGCGCAGTCCTTTGCCGAGATGCCGGACAACCGGCGAGTCCAGATGGTGTGGGGAAGAATCACGGAGGAAGGCATGCCCTTCAACCAGATGATTTTATTTCCGACAGAGTTCAAGCTGAAAACCACGAAAGATGGGATTCGATTGCTGGCCACCCCGATCCAGGAAATAGAACTGTTGCACGCGAAGAAGTATGCCTGGTCGTCGATCACCGCAAAAGATGCGAACCAGAAGCTTCGTCAGATTCCGCCGGGACCGCTTCATGTCAAGCTTCAGGTTGCATTGGAGAAGAAGGACGCGCTCACCATTCGCTACCAGGAAAGCCCCTTGATCACGATTCAATATGGGGATCTTGAAAATGGCCGCGGGTCGGTGGAATTACTCATCGACAAATGTGTCTCGGAAATATTTGTAGACGACGGAATGCGGTACATCACGAAAGAGATGCCCGCGAGTACAAATCCTCACGGCCTGGAATGCAGCACAGGACAACCAGACAGCAGCCTGAATCAACTCGAGGTCTACCAAATGAAATCGATGTGGAGAGCGTAGGAGATGTGGACATAGGATAGGCACGAGTGTGACATCCTCTCGCACCAATTAAAGACATAGCACCTCGGAATGGACCCCACTCCGAGCCAAACTCCGACTTGAGTGGGCCACCGATCCTGCACGATGCGTGCAGCGTTGCACTGATTTCGAGTGAGTTTCATTGTGTTCCCCGCGTTGACCTTGCAGTATATAGCTTGATGACTTGGTGGGATTCAACCTTAAACTTTCTTAGCAAAAAAATACCGTGGCAGATCATGTTCGGACTGTTCGTCGCCACAGGTGTTCTGCTCTTCTTTTCGGGTCCTCTCGGTATCCAGGATTGGGCACACCCGTATCGTGGGATAGAATTCACGGTCTTCTTTTTCTCGGTCGCAGTCCTGCTGGCGTATGCGGTAGCAGGATTCTCTCGCTGGTCAATGCCGTGGTTCCGCAAAGTGAGGATGAGAAGACGCTGCAAGGAGCACTTGCTCAACCTGACCGTCGGAGAGAAGTGGGTGCTCCAAACCTACACAACTGGACAGACCCGCACAGCTTACTTAAAGATGAACGACGGTGTGGTTGCGTGCCTAGTCGAGCACCACGTGATATACCCAGCTTCCGTTGCTTACACCCGTGGCTCAACGATGGCTTACAACATGTCAGATTTCGCCTGGAAGTTTCTCTCATCGCACCCCAAACTGGTCGCGACTCCAGATAAGCCAAAGCCAATACCGACTGGCAACGAGTGGATGGCAGACTAACTCAGTGACCAGTGGCCCACAAGCCGTGGCGGATGGCCCGCTCAAGCCTTTTTTGTTTCTCATTCAAGTCACCTTTTCGGCGTGAGTGAGGTAAAACCACTTTCATATAGAGTGGAACCGAATCCGCCAGCCCCCTCGCAATTCGTATGGCTCCACCTATCCAATAATCGTACAATTTCGTATAATTTCACCATGCCGGAACTGTATACGCCTCGCGATGCCGCCGAACGCCTTGGCATCTCCTACCCAACCATCAAACAGTGGCTCTATCGCGGCAAGTTGCGCGCCGTAAAAACACCAGGCGGCCATTACCGTATTCCAGAGCGCGAGATTCACGCGCTGCTGCACCCAGACGAACCCACTGCGCCCAAGCCCAAAAAACTCACGTCGTCCGTCAGCGGCCGCAATCAATTAGTCGGTAAGGTCGTGCAATTGCGCTTTGACGGTTTGCTGGCTCAGGTCAAGCTGGCCATTGGCGACCAGGTGGTAACGGCAGTCATCACCGCGGATGCGGCGCGTGAACTGCACCTGCGCCCTGGGATGAAAGCGGCCGCCCTCATCAAGGCGACGGAAGTGATGGTGGTCCGTGTTTAGCCGCGCCCGCAGATGCTTCGTTCTCTGTGCTCTGTTGTTGCCCGCGATGCTTGCCCCCGCGCAGTCCAAAACCCTGCGCATTGCCGCTGCAGCGGACTTGCAGCCCGTGCTGCCCGCCTTTATTCAAAACTTTCAGCAATCTTCCGGCATCACCGTGGAGGCCTCGTACGCTTCTTCGTCCACCCTGGCCACGCAAATACTGAATGGCGCGCCCTATGATCTGTTTCTGGCCGCAAATCTTGCCTTCCCGCAAAAGGTCGTTGATGGCGGACTGGCCATCGAGCCGAAGCCCGTTCCCTACGCGCTGGGATCGCTGATATTGTGGGCAAGAAAAGGTGTCTTGCCCCGTTCCCTCACCATGCAGGGGCTGAAAGACTCTTCCGTCCATCGCATCGCTGTGGCCAACCCGATCCATGCCCCCTATGGAGCAGCGGCCATCGCCGCTATTCAATCGCTCGGATTAACGGAGGCTCTCAAGCCGAAGCTGGTCTTTGCAGAAAATATTGCGCAGGCGGCGCAATTCGGCGAATCCGGCAATGCAGACTGCGCGTTGATTTCCAAAACCATTGCCATCACGCCAACGATGCAAAACGCAGGCAGGTTCGTGCCCGTCCCGGCGAACACCTATCCACCGATCCAGCAAGGAGCGGTCATCCTGCGCAACGCACCGAATCAAAAGGGGGCGGAAGCATTTCTCCACTATTTGCAATCTGCGTCGGGCCGGAGTCTGCTTGCTTCGAGCGGGCTGGAACCGCCGCCGCAATAAAGAAGCGTTTCCGACCCATTGACAGAAAGCAGCAACCAACGGACCGCAATGGACACTATCGCACTGCTATTAACGCTCCGCCTCGCACTGGTCACCACGGTGATTCTGCTCGTGATTGCCGTGCCGTTGGCCTACTGGCTGGCCTTTACCCGCTACCGGTGGAAGACGCTGGTGCAGGCCGTCTGTTCCCTGCCCATCGTTCTGCCGCCCACCGTCCTCGGTTTTTATCTACTGGTTGGCTTGGGCCCGCGAACAGCGTTGGGCCGGGCCATCACTCATCTGCTTGGCCATCCCCTGGCCTTTTCCTTTGCGGGATTGGTTGTCGGTTCGGTGATTTATAGTCTGCCCTTCGCCGTGCAACCACTGACCTCCGGGTTCGCCGCCGTCGATCGTTCCCTGCTGGACGCCGCCGCGACGCTGGGCAGCGGCCGCTGGGACAGAATGGTGCGCGTCGTCCTGCCGCTCTCTCGTGGATCTCTGCTCACTGCGGCCGTGCTGAGCTTCGCCCATACCGTTGGAGAATTCGGGGTGGTGCTGATGATTGGCGGCAATCTGCCCGGCGCAACCCGTACCCTCTCCATCGCGCTGTACGATCAGGTGCAGGATTTTCAATATGCCCAGGCCAACCGCACCGCGCTGTTTCTGCTGGCCGTCTGTCTGTTGGCGTTGACGGCCCTATACAGCCGCAGCCAGAGACGAGATGCCAGGGGTGGCGATCTTGTTTAGATCAATCCTTCCGCCGGGGATTTCGCCAGAGATTGCATCGGGCCTGCCGACTTCCGGCGCGGCCGTCGCGGCTAGCTCTCCCTGGCTCACCGCCCATATCGAGCACCGTTTCCAGCATGACCGCGCCGAATTTCATCTGCGGCTCGACTTTGCCCTCCACGCCGCGCGAACGGTCGTCTTCGGGCCGTCCGGCTCCGGCAAGTCTTCCCTGCTGCGCGTCCTTGCGGGCCTTCTCAAGCCAGACGCGGGAAGCATTCAACTTTTTGGAGACACCGTTTGCCAGATCCGGCACGGCGGTGAGGCGCAGGTCTTCCTTGCCGCGGAAAGGCGCCGTGTCGGCCTGGTGATGCAAAGCCCGGCGGTGTTTCCCCACCTCACGGCGGCGCGCAATGTTGCCTTCGCTTTGCATGACCGAGGGAAATCCGGCCAAAAAGAAACAATTCACAGCCTGCTGCAATTGGTCGAAGCAGAAAATCTTGCCGGCTACTGGCCGCGCGAGCTTTCCGGTGGACAGTTGCAGCGCATCGCCATCGCACGCACCCTGGCGGCCGATCCTTCCATCCTGTTGCTGGACGAACCCTTCGCCGCACTGGACGCGCAGAACCGGCAAAGAATCTCCGAGAACCTGCATCAATGGGCGCGCGAACGCCGCGTCCCCGTCCTGACCGTGACGCACAATCTGGAAGAGGCTTTTGCCTCCGGAGATGAGGTACTCAGCATGGAAGAAGGGCGCATCCTCGCCCAGGGCACCCCGGAAAGGGTCCTTGCTCGCGAACGGGAGCGGTTATTGCAAACGCTGCGTGCTACGCCATCTTTGCTGGCACACGGCACTTAGGCGCCGGATACATACACCGGCTCCTGCTCCAGACAAATTCCGAATTGCGCCAGCACCCGCTTCCGTATTTCATCGCGCAGCGCCAGCACTTCCTTCGCCGTTGCATTGCCAAGGTTCACCAACGCCAGCGCATGTCGGCTGGAGACGGCGGCATCTCCCAGCGCAAAGCCTTTCGGAAAACCTGCCCGTTCGATCAACCATCCAGCCAGTAATTTCACTGCCCCCGGCTCGGCGGCAAAATGCGGAATGGGGCCTGCCGCGGCCTGCCCCGCACGATGGGCTTCTTTTGAGACGCGGGCTGAAATGTCG
>JBDTBI010000199.1:0-2636 GCA_039924215.1 Acidobacteriaceae bacterium | reverse complement strand
AATAGCCATCTTTTTCGATTAAACGGTATCCGATCCCTGCTCACTGGCTGAGCGGTATAGAGCCTTGCCGCAGTGCGTTGGCAACCTGGCTAATTTTGAATCAGATGTGCGTAGGCGGCCAACTCGTCCGCGTGGGGTGAGGTTGCCTACGTAAGATTTCGTGGGAACACGACAGGAACAATTAAGAGTTCCTGAGTGTTTCCGAGGGCGTTTCAAGGAACACTGAAGCTCTCTAAGTGATTGAATTTTAGTAATGTATGCAGTTTGACACGGTAGAGGTCAGGAGTTCGAGTCTCCTCGTGCCTACCATATTCTTCAACACGATAGCCACCTTCAAACCCTTTCCAAGTCAGTTTCCATTCCGCATCCGTTCCGCATCGTTCCGCTATTGCACCGCCTCGCCGGGCAGCAGCCGGTTCAGAAACTGACCCTGTGCCGCCAGTTTGTTGGCGTCAACAGCGTGGCTGTAGATGGCGAGCGTCGTACGCACGTTGCTGTGTCGAAGCATAGAGGAGACCGTCTTCAAATCAACACCATTCGAGACTAGCCAGCTCCCCAAGCTATGCCGAAGGTTGTGGAAGCTCCAGCGCTTGACCGGCTGACCACTTGCATCAAAGTAATGGAGCCGCGCGACCTTCCCTCTCTCGTCGCGCTCTTCGACGGCCTCGAATACGCCTGCCTGCACTGCCGCCGGGTAGAGGTAAGTCTGGCTGGCGATACTCCCGCAGCGCGGCTTGACTCCCCTCAGCTTGGTCGAGGCAAAGACCCAGTCCGTCGACTTCGCATACATCGTCTCGCCCTGCCAGTGCGCGAGGTAGTTTCCGAGCACCGGATGCATTGCGACCGGGGCCTTGCGATGGATGTTTTTGCAGTTGCCGATCTCCTGCACCCAGCTCCGCCGAACCACGATTCGCTTGCGGTCATATTCGACATCGAACCATTGCAGCCCCAGAGCCTCACTGATGCTCAAACCCGTTGCGGCGATAACCAAGGTCAGAATGAACTCTGGCTCCTCCAACTGGCTGAGAATGGCGAGAGTCTGCTCGGGCGTGCAGGTGATGGCCTCGTAGTCAGAAGAAACCTCACAGTCGATGTCCTGAAACGGATCAAAGTCCGCCGGTAGAAACTTCTTCTTCCGGCCAAACTTGAACAATCCCTGCATGGACTGCTTCACCTTGTTCACGGTCGGCCACGCCAAGCCCTTGTCCTGATGAAGCGACAGCAGCCACTCCTCCAAAGATTCAGGATCGACGTTGCGGACCTTCACATTCCGCCACCTCGGCATGCAGTGTCTGTCCAGGTTGCCTCGAATGACATCGACCGTGCCGCGGGCCTTCTTCTGCGACAATGTCTTCTGGCCGATTGCGCCGGTTTCTATGTAGCGCTTGACGAGATCTTCGAACGTGACGTCAGATACGGATTTTTCAATGAACGAGGTGAATCCGAGTCTTCCTACTTCCTGCCACCGCGTCTCAGCATCTGGAAACCGCGATGCAGGGCCAAGTTTATGGAGCCTCTCCTTCAGATTCCCTGTTGCAGGATCCTTAGAATAGTGGCAGAAGTAAACGATCTCACCTTTGGTTTGCTGCCTGGTCCTAAACCAGCCTTTTGCCCCGATCTTTGCCATAGCCTTTGTCCATTTCCGGCTATCTCGGGACTGCCGAGTTCATTGTGCCTTGGGAGGCGTGCCTACAGCAAGCGAACTCGGAAAGACGAAAGCGCCAAACGACTCGCTTCCCTCGTCCGAATGGATGAGTCGGAAGCACACCTGCCCGTGCCCAGTCCAGAATCGTTTTACGCTTGACCATCAGGAACGCGGCGGCCACGTCGGCGTCTACAAAGCACTCGGGAACGGAGAGACGGCAACTGGACGCTCCAGTCTCATTCGGATTGGGGGCGTATGTCATGCCTGCACCGGGATTTCGTCCAGCAACATCATGATTCGATCCCACATCGCGACACCACGCTCATCGAAATAGCGATCCGGAAATCTCACGATTTTTGTGTCGGTCCGCAAGATAAAACCATCGAGCACCAGGTCACTGGCTTGTGCCATTGATTCCTGGGTGGCCGCCACCACGTCCTCAATCTCATCCACAGGTCCACCGATCAGCAGTGCATCCTGCACTGGGGCATGTATCTCAATGCCCCGTTCGCTGGCGAAGATGCATGCCCAACGGAGCATTTCGCTTCCGTTCGCCTGCATCGGAAAATTGGAGATCGTATTTGGTTTGGTCCGCGAAGTGACATGCATGGGCCAACAGAAAACGGTCTCAATTTGCCTGTCGAATATCGCCGACTGTGACATCCATTCGCTCCACTCCCAGTAACGGGAATACACGCGTCGATGGAGGTTGAGCAACTCCTGTGCACGCCATGTAGGCAGGCCCAGCTTCTTCCCTAGTCCCACCGCTGATTGGCCGTACTGCACCGCAAGCACGACGATTTTGTAGAGGTCGCGAAGTTCACGATGCGTCGCCTTCGTCGCCCATTTTGGTGCTGCACCGGCCTCGATTGCGAATGCCATATATACGTCCCCGCTCGCATAAGCAGCTTTCATCCTTGCGTCGCCAGATAAGGCTGCAGCAATTCCAAATTCGGCGCTGCTCCAGTCAACATATGCAATTGCCCGTCCG
>JBDTBI010000198.1:0-4640 GCA_039924215.1 Acidobacteriaceae bacterium | reverse complement strand
CAAGTGCGTGCCATCCTGCCGGTCGATTTATACGGGCAATGCGCGGACTGGAATGCATTTGCCCAGTTGAAACATGAATTCGATACCCTTCTGATTGAGGATGCGGCCCAGGCCTTCGGAGCGAAATGGAAGCATCGTCCGGCGGGCAGTTTGGGAGACATGGCCGCTTTCAGCTTCTATCCAACAAAAAATCTAAGCGCTTACGGAGACGCGGGACTGCTCGCCACCGGCAATGCCCATTGGGCCGACCGGGCACGGATCCTGCGCGCCCACGGTATGCGAGAGCGCTATTTTCATGAAGAAATTGGATGGAACAGCAGGCTTGATACGCTGCAAGCTGCTGTTCTTCTGGTGAAGCTGCGCTATATAGAACATTGGAATGAGGAGCGCCGGAAACGAGCGACTATCTATGCCACATTGTTTTCCCAGCATGGACTGGTGGAGCGCGACAACTATCCAACTCACGGCGTGGTGCTGCCTTATGTCGATCCGCGGGGCACGCATGTCTTTCATCAATATGTCATCCGGGTCCCACGCCGGGACCCACTGCGGGACTTTCTCACAGAGCGCGGCATCGGCTCCGAAGTGTATTACCCACTGCCCCTGCACCTGCAGAAAAGCCTGGAAAGTCTTGGTTATGGGAAAGGATCCTTTCCAGAAAGCGAGCGCGCTGCGAAAGAGGTGTTGGCGTTACCCATGTTCCCAGAACTGACGCAGACAGAACAAGAGCGCGTCGTCGCAGCTATCGCAGCATTCCTCAGCTAATTGGGGAATGACGCAATTGAGAAATGCGCCCGGACGCGCCGCACTGGCACCCCCATTGCATTACTTGCGAGTATGCTTGTGACGCCTACTTCGATGCGTGACGCGGGACCGTACCGGACGTCTTGTCGCTCTCGGCTCCGGCTTTGCGCCCGCTGAAAGAACCTGATGCACCAGATTCCCCTCCAACCTGAAGGTCAGCGTCTCCATACGCGCCGCGCGTGCCACCCCTGTCTCCGGATCAAGACTAAGATCGTCGCCATCCGCCACCCGAATCGTAAACGTGGGCTCAGGACCGTTCGGGCTGTTGCTGTCGCCCGGTGTCACCTTCACCGGAAAGAAACCCGCAAAATCACGCTTCCGAAAACTTGTGCCATAACGATGCCGACGGGTATCCCAGGTAAAGACGCGGACTTGGTCGAAGTCGTAGGGCAGACCCTGTTTGTACGGCCTCAAGACCGTTAGATATTCGGGCACCTGCCCATTCGGCTGACCAGAATCCGGATCGTTGACGGTGCGCAAAACATAGGCTCCGACCATCCTCTCGTTTTCCGCGTACTGGGCCACAACGTCCGGAACATCCACATCCAGGTCCTGTGAGAGCATCCATCCTGTTTGCCCGGTGCTATCGCGCACCAGCCACCAGTCGTCCATGGAAACCGAAGGCAAAAATTTCGACTCAAAACTGACTTTATGACCCTTCTGTGCTTGCGCGGCGACGCTCGCCTGCTGATCTGCATGCACACGTGCCAGCACGCTGCCAGCCGGAAATTTTGGGATAGAGGCACGCTGTAGCAGAAAAACTTTGGCGTTGGCCGGCATTAGATAGAAATGCCGCGTTTCGCGCTCTGGCGCCAGGTGCATGTAGAGGTCGTTGTACAGTGTTGCGGTTGCGATCGGCGTTTGCATGGCATGCTGCTTTGCAAGGCCTTGAAATTCATTGAATTGGCCTTGATCGATCACAGCATGATCTTCAATCCAGCCGACCGCTCCCTTGGGTGTTTTTACCTTGAGAAATCTGCGGTCATGAGTCAGTACTTTCAACCGCTCCCCGTTCGTGACTTCTGCCACACGATTGGCCACCACCGCCACGCGATCGCGCAAATACATTTTCCTGACCGTGACATACACATATTCCGGAGAGGAATCTTGATGAAAATGGCTGCATCCCGTGAGCAATGTCGCCAAGCTAACGAACAGCACCGAAAAGATAAATGTGCTCCAAAGGCGCAATTGCGGTCGAAGCACAATTTTTAACCTAGCAATCAATAGAACCCTTCAGAGAAAGAAAAGCTTGAAATCCGTGCATGTACGTTACGGCACAACAGCCAGGGAAACGGCGCCAGTTGGATCCGTCCCGGTAGCAGTCGAGAGGACTGAGTCCAGTTTGCCTTTGGTCGTCGCGTCGAAGCCAAATACCTGCAAGTCCGGAGAGCCGCCATTCGAAATTACAAATAGATATTTTCCCGTCGAATCAAGCGACATCGCATAAGGTCCGGTGCCGGTGTTGAAAGGGGAACTGGCCAAAGGGGCAAGAGCGCCGCCGGTTCCCAGCGTATACCCTGTAATGACATTGGCAGTGCTATTGGCAACGTAGACGTAGGTGTTCGTCGGATCGACCACAATCGACCTGGGGCCCAGCTGCGAGGTGAACGGCGAACCAGATACCTCATTCAGCGCGCCGCCCGTACCGATGGTGAATACGCGAATGCCGGATCCTGCTTCGCCAACAAATAAATAGGCTGAATTGTTGTCCGCGGCAAATGTATTGTCGGAAGAACCGCCGGAAATCCGTGGCGCCAGATGCACTTTGCCGGATAATGCCCCAGTGGCCGTATTCAGCGTGAATCCATCCAACCCGCCAGCTCCAAGGCCGATATACACATACTGATTATTCGGCGTGACATAGGCCTGCGTTGGATTGCCGGTAGACAAGGCAACCGTTCCCTGGGTGCTCTGCGTCAGCGCCCCAGTGGAGGCATTAATCTGAAACACCAATACCTGCGGCGAACTATTTGATACCAGGAACAGCCAGTTCCCGCTGGGATCCACGGTCATCCAGGTTGGGTTGATTGTCGAAGTTACGGGAGAGCTGCTGTTCCCGAGGGTCAAAGCCCCGTCGGTCCCGATTGTATATACGAAAACCGAGCCCGCTGCTGTCGCCACGTATAGGAACGCCCCTTTTGGAGTCGCGGCAACTGCGCTCGGTGGAGTTCCAAGACTATAGCTTGTGCCGGTCAGGCTGGTAAATGTCGCGGTGGGGACTGGAAAGCCCTCAATGGTCCCAATGGTCGCATTCGCCACATAGGCATACGAGCTGTACGTTCCGCCGCCGCAATTTGTCTGGCAAGCCTTTGTAAAGAAGCCCCTGCAGCCTGTCATTCCAGGGACGACAACTGTCATGAAAACAATCGCGATTCCTGCCATCAAGGTGGGGAGCGGTCTGCGGAGGCTCATAAACTTACAGTTAGTTTAACCCTGTCTTCCCTCTGCTGCGGCACAACTTGGATCGGCGGCCAAGCGAAATAGACCGCCAACAAAACAAAGCAGCGACCCTGGCCACAGGACGCTGCTTTTCTGTGCGGGTAGAGTGAAGCAACCTCAGGCGGGCACCAACTCCTGCGCCTTTACGATCTGGCGGATATCCCGGTTAATGGCTTTCGCTACTCCCTCGCCGTATTTTGGGTCGCATTTGTAAAAGTGATGGATCCGCAGGTCCTGGATGTGCTGCTCCACTTGTCCAAGGCTGCCGGCAATCTTGCTACAGAGCCTTCCCTGCGCCTCCGGAGACGCGCCTCCGGAGACAGTAAACGAAACAAGTTCCCTGGCTGGGTGTAAAAGTCACCATCGTACTCGTGCCGATAGAGCTGTGCTGCGCTCCCCCGGAGCCGGATACGTGCCTAGTGGTGCTAGTGATGCCGCTCAGTTCGGCCGTTGCTTCTGTGGGCGGCGGAATCTCTCGTCGACGGGCTGGCGCCCGCTGAAACCTGATTCCAGGGTGTGCCAGTGCTGGATCTCTGTCTCGCCCATCTTCCAGCAGAGCAATACAATCTGATCGCCCAGCCGGCAGGGAAAATCCAGCAGGCCCGTATCCAGGTCCTTGACCTGTACGCCAATCGAATCAATCTCTGCCATTGTGTCCTTTACCTGCTGCACAGCCTTATCGTGCTGTGCTCGCTGTCTGGCCACCTCCGCGATATGGACCAGCATTCCCCCATTCAGAAAGATGCGCTGCGATAGCTGCTGCAACTCCTGCGCGATGCTCTCCGCGGTGTTCTTTGCTTCCATCGAATTCTTCAGCAGCGATTCCAAAACCGGCACCAGCGTCTGCGCTTCTTCAAGAGAAAAGGTTTTCATCTGCTACCCCTGAATCTCCAGCATACGACCTAAAGCCACCCTGGCCCAATGCTTGACGTCGTCGTTCACCAGAATGCGGTTGACAACCTTGCCCTCCACCAGGTTTTCCAGCGCCCATGCAAGGTGCTGCGGCGAAATACGAAACATGGTCGTGCACAGGCATCCGGAATCGTCGAGCGTCATGACTTTCTTGCCGAGAGGAGCAAAACGCTTGCTCATTCGATTCACCAGATGGATCTCTGTGCCGACGGCGAACATCGTTCCCTCGGGTGCCTCTTCGACGGTCTTGATCAGTCGCTCCGTCGAACCGACGGCATCTGCCTTTTTGCAGAGTTCCAGACGACACTCTGGATGAACAATGACCTGAATGCCCGGATAGGCGGCGCGAACCTTATCCGCATGCTCCGGCAAAAAACGCTGATGTACCGAGCAATGCCCTTTCCATAAAATGATGCGGGCAGCACGAAGCTGATCGGGGGTCAGGCCGCCATTGACTTGATAAGGGTCCCACAATGCCGTAT
>JBDTBI010000197.1:0-10696 GCA_039924215.1 Acidobacteriaceae bacterium | reverse complement strand
GTAGGACTCAAGAGACAGAAATTAATGTTGTATTTATCCAATAGTATGTAGGAATCACTCTTGAGGAGAGCCCATCTCATAAATTCATCCAGGACACCCGCCCATTCATACACGTCTGCACGGCCATCCACGAAAACTGGGTATTCTGGAGCTACCCAGATGAGATAACCACCATACACATAGTCGTTCAACATCCTTCCCGGAAGGGGGTGAGCCTTGATAAATTCCACTGCCTTGACCGGGTTCCCCTTGTCCACCTGTGCCACCAAGTTCCGGCGGTTAGGAAATGCCCAGACCATCACCATCAAAGATACCGCGATCATTCCCGCATTTAGCAATGGACGGTCCTGGTCCGCGTGGTAGACATCCCACAGAGGGGCAAGAAGGCGCGATAGAACAGGCGCGGCTAAAATACCAAATAGAAACAGCATTCGAAAATGGTTGGCTGCAAAATAAGCTCCCAGGGCCAACAGCAGCAATTCATCGAGGAACAGTTCGGAGTGTCGAAGGATGAGGACAAAGAAAATACATCCCAGGATTGCTAGGAATCCAAGTCCGCGAGGATCGTTGAACACGAGCGGTTTCCACTCTTCTACCTGACTGAGATTAATGGGCTGATGCAGCATTGTATTTACGGGATAGAAAATCTGGCGCATGCCAACCGGGTTGAGAAAGAGGGCTGCTCCCGACAGAAACATGGACCAGGCCAGCACCCAACGACTGCGCGGATTCCAGCGCGATGACGAGAGCGAACCTACTCTAAAATCCAAGAAGGAACAAAACAAAAACAATCCGAGCACAAAGAAGCCAAAGAAAAAAGATCCATGGCAGTTTACCCAGAGGGCAAATATCACCGGCAGCCCGAAGAACCATCGTCGGTCCCGAGTGCGCCCCAGGTGCAACAGCAACATTTCGACGACGAACAAGAGATAACCGATCACCTGCGGGCGGATCGAGAAGCCAACGGTGGAACAAAACCAAATGACCAGGGCACCCACAAAGCCCATTTTTGAGCTTCCAGAATAAAGCGTGCATAGCAGATAGCCGGCAAGCACTATGGCCGTCGCGAAGATACAGAACCAGAGCATCAGGCCGGAGTATCCGCCCAATTTGTACGCGCCATAGATCAGCACCTGCGAAAGCCACTCGTGTGGAATCCAGGCGTGGTGATGGGTGGTGTAGGAAAACAAATCCGTGGTGGGTACGGTGTGGGTATCCCAGATGACCTGACCGGTCTTCAGGTGCCACCAGAGATCGCTATCGTTAAAACGCGATCGTACCGTGAGCACGGCGAGCAGAGCCAAGAGGCTGCCCAGCATCGCCTGAAAGGAAAATATTTGCCTCCAGGGCGAAATATGAACCCTGGCTTTGCTAGCTACAGGATCGGCGGTCAGAGAGGTAGAGCTCACACAATTCCAATCTCTGCGGTAGATTCTTCGAGTTCTGCGTCTGGCTCTGCTTGCCGGATTAACCTGTGCAAGTAAGCTCGGGATATCTGCAGACTGCGCGCCGCCAACGTCTTATTTCCCTGATTGTCTCGAATGGCTATTTCCGCGAGCTTGACCTTGTAGTCGCGGAGTTGCCGCTCAAATGATCCTGCGGGATGATAATCGCCAATGTTGACAATGCTGTCTTCCTGAACGTTTGCAGGCAGATCTTCTTCGTGCACGATGTCGTCGGAAGTCATAATGATGGCCTGCTGAATCACGTTTTCCAACTCACGTATATTTCCTGGCCAGGAATATGCTTGTAACTGATCCATCGCCCCAGACTGAATTTCCTTCATCGGTTTTTGATACATCTCCGAGTACTGAGCAAGGAAGTGCATGGCCAGCAGAGGGATATCTTCCGGTCGCTCCTGAAGAGTCGGCAAATGGATCTTCATGACATTGACGCGATAGTACAAATCCAGCCGGAATTTTTGCTGGGTGACCAGTTCCGATAAGTTTGCGTGGGTTGCAAAGACCAGTCGGGCTCGTAATGGTATGAGCCGGTTGCTGCCTAGTCGGCTGAATTCACGTTGTTGCAGTACACGCAGAAGCTTCACTTGGGTCGCCAGGCTCAGTTCGCCAATTTCATCAAGGAACAGCGTCCCCTCGCCCGCTTGTTCCATGTAGCCTTCGCGGAGGCCGACGGTGCCGGTGAAGGCGCCCTTTTCGTGGCCAAACAACTCCGCTTCGATCAGGGTTTCCGGGATGGCGCCACAGCTAACCGCGACAAATGGCCGGCCGGCGCGAAGACCCAGATTGTGGATGGCCCTGGCAACCAGCTCCTTGCCAGTACCGCTTTCGCCAGTAACGAGCACGGAAGCATTGATATCTGCGACCTTGCGTACGAGCTCATAAACACGGTGCATCTGGGCGCTCGATCCCACCATCTGATCGTAGCTGGTGGCTTCCTGCAATTTTAGCTGTGTGACGTGGAGCCGCTGTTTGAGCAGGGAACTTTCATAGGCCTGGCCCAGAACTGTCTTCAAATCTCGAATCGAGGGGGGCTTGCGGCAGTAACTGTAGGCACCCTGTCGAACAAGTTCAACCGCGTCCTGCCTCATGCCGTCATCGGCCAAAACGACCAAGGGAACTGAGCTGGAGGCAATATGCCTGGAGAATCTGCTGAGGGCTTTCTTTGAATCTCGATTCGAATCCAGGTCAAGGACCAAAACATCCGCGGCCCCTACTGAGAGAAGGCGGCTAATGCCGTCCTCAGTAGAATCAAGATCAATTTGGAATTCCTTCCCCAAGGCGGAGGAAAGAAGAAGCTGCAATTTGCGATCTTCCGAATACAGTCTGATCCGGATCATATGGAGAAATCTCCGTTTCTAACGCCGTCAGCTGAGCGATGTTAGTGCTGACGGACATAACGGAATCCTGTTTTACTCGGTATCTGTTCAGCGTTGGAGCGAACTTTCAGGATCCGTTTCAAGCTAATTTTAAGTTGATAGCGAAACTGTTACACAGAGTCAAGAGGTTGTTAAGCAATCTTTAGTAACCTTGTGAAGGCAGGGAACATCTGGTGTAACTGGTTCAATCTCAATGAAATTTAGCTCCACGGTATCAGAGACCTTTGCTCCGTTTGTCCTAACTGGTTACTGAGTGAAGGAAGGCAGTTCCTTTTGAGGTTACCCATATCAGAAAAAACGTCCATAGGGTTATGGTTGGCGATGTAATTGCTTTACTGTGATGGAGATGCAAAGCCGACAGAAATTTGAGGCCCTGTTTCTGGCAGGGATGGTTGCGATTACCCGATTTGGGTTTCGCAGTCATTTTCTCTACGACCTGGATTCTGTTAATTTTGCCTTAGGAATCAAGCATTTCGACCCTCGGGTATACCAACCTCATCCACCCGGTTATTTTCTTTATGTATGTCTGGGCTGGCTAGTCAATGCCGGACTGCACAATGCCAACCTCGCGCTTGTCGTTTTGAGTATTGCCGCAAGCTGTGGCGTGATCGTCCTTATCTATCGAATGGCCCTGGACTGGTTTGGCCTGAATGCGGCACGGTTTGCAGCAATCCTCTTCCTCGTCTCCCCGTTAGCCTGGTTTCACGGTACTGTCGCGCTGACATATAGCGTTGAAGCCTTCTTTTCTGCGCTTCTAGGGTATCTTTGCTGGCGTGTCTATAAAGGGAGCTGGGCATGGATTGTTCCTGCAGGTCTTGTTTTAGGTGTATCTGCGGGCATTCGGCAGTCCTCTTTGCTGTTTCTTGCGCCATTGTTTCTTTTTTCGCTCCGCTATGCGACAGCAAGGAAAAGATGGATGGGGCTGATCGCGCTGATGCTTGCGCTGATTGCATGGTTTTTACCCATGATCTGGGCCAGCGGCGGAGTCGACGCGTATTTTGGCGCATTGTTCTCACTGATGCGACTGGTGCCGGCCAAACATACAGTATTCAATTCTTCCCCTGCCACTTCGATCGCGCGTGCCTGCACAATCGTCTTCATCTATTGTCTGGCCTTCGGGACTGCGTCGCTAGCTCCGCTCGGTGCCAGGTACCGGACCGACACCATTGACGCCAGCAAGAAGCTTTTTACTATCGCCTGGATCGCTCCATCTCTTCTGTTCTTTACATTCATCTTTCTGCTATTTGTAAATAGCGGCTACTTATTGATTTTGTCGGCTCCTGCCTGTATCTGGCTCGGCTTCTGGGCGTCGGAGTGGTATCAGAATGCCGCGCTGCGGCAGCCTTTGAAGCTCATCATAATCGGCGTATGTGCAATTGCGAACGTCCTTATCTTCCTGCTGTCACCGCTCTATTGTTCTTATAGATCGGTTCGGCGATTTGAGGACGAGCTTGAGAATATTCGCACCACGCTTCCTCAAATTGCCAATGCGCAGGATACTCTCATCATTGCTTTTGATTCCCATTTTCTCGGATACCGCCATGCGGGCTACTACCTGCCTGGTTATTTCACCGTGGAATACCCTGAGGTCAAGCTGAAGGAAGGAACCAGGATCTTTGTTATGCATGATCGCACGACCCGATTGCTTGCCAGGCTGCCGGCAACATCCTGTTCCCGGTTCATTCTGTTCCCTTTGCCGTTGGGCGGTAGTGCGTACGTGAAGTATGTGCAGGGTGTCGAAGAACGGTTCCAAGGAGGAACGCTTCGCACGATTCATGCAGGCCGGCGCGATTATGTCACGGGTCCGATCTCGGCACTGCCTAATCTCTTCCCAGTCGCCACGTCGCAGCCTGTATCTGTGCCGCATCACAGTGCGGCGCTGCCTGTAAACGAGCGTATACACCGGCCGAAGTAGAAATACTCCTAAGACCATGGATTCAGGCTGGTTATCCCTGCAAGCGATTTGGACAGATAATTGCACACCTATTGCACACAGTCTGCAAAAGGGAAGGAAGAGTTCGTGCATGCACTCGGTCGCCTGGTGGCCAACCCTCATCGTTGTTGTTGTCGCAACGATCACTGATTTGCATTCCCGCCGGATTCCGAACTGGTTAGTGTTGCCTTTCCTGTTTGCAGGTGTCGCAGTTGCCGGCTGGCTTCATGGTTGGAGCGGGATCGGCCAAAGCCTGGCTGGATTCGGATTGGGCGCGTTGTTGTTCGGCGTACTTTGGTGGCTAGGCGGTATGGGGATGGGGGACCTAAAGTTGTGTGCTGCAATTGGAGCCTGGATTGGGCCATGGCAACTGGTGATCGCTCTAGTGATAACGGGAATCGTTGGTGGAATCATGGCGCTTTGTTGGGCAGCGGTCGGAGGTTTCCTCGGTGACTTATTCAAGGGTTCCGGCGACCTTCTGCTGGGATTCAAAGAGCGCGGGTTCCGTCCGAATCCTGAAATAGCCCTCGATAATCCTATGACTCGCAAAATGCCATATGCACCGGCGATCGCAATTGGAACACTCATCTCATTTTTTTCACATTAGAACCGGAATGGAATAGAGCTTGTGGATAGCCCTCGAAAATATGCCAATCCCAGTTCAATTCGGCTGTACATTAGGGCCTAAAGGAGGGCACACATTGGTGATGTCAGCATTTACGCAAAATCCCGATTCACTCGGCGCTAACGTATTGTCCGTCGCCTTGGTTGGCCCGGATGAAGAGGGCCGCAAGGCAGTGGCGGCTGCTGTTGAGGAATCACAGCAGGCCAGAGTCACGCGAGAGATTACTTCCTACCCGGACTTAGATTCGGTGCCCGGGCGATTGGAAAACAAATACGACGTCATCATTATTGAGTTGGACAGCAATCCGGAACACGCCCTGGATCTGGTGGAGCATCTCTGCGTCAATACCTCCGTAACCGTGATGGTCTATTCAGCACGAACAGATTCAGAGATGTTAATTCGCTGCATGCGGGCTGGAGCACGAGAATTTTTGACTCAGCCGATTACCTCCAACACAATGGCGGAGGCGTTGATACGAGCGCAGGTTCGCCGTCCGGCGTCTTCCGTACATGTTCCCAAGAAGGCGTTGGGCAAGCTTTTTGTATTTGCAGGCGCAAAAGGCGGTTCTGGGGTTACGACCATTGCCAGTAACTTTGCTGTGGCGCTGGCCCAGGAGTCCGGCCAGAGCACCTTGCTCATTGACCTCGATCTCCCGTTGGGGGACGCGGCATTAAATCTTGGTATAACACCACAATTTTCTACGGCAAATGCGATTGAAAATATCAGTCGCCTAGATTCTAACTTTCTCACGAAGCTATTGGCGAAACATGCTTCAGGCCTATCTGTCCTTTCATCTCCCGATCGATACAACCCTATCTATGCTTCTGATGAAGCTATCGAAAAACTATTGGCTATCGGGCGGCAGGACTTTGATTATGTAGTGGTTGATATCGGATCCAGCCGGGGCTCGACCTACAAGGCATTGTTTAAGGCCGCGTCGATCGTGTATCTGGTTGTGCAGGTCACTGTCTCTGAGTTGCGCAATGCAAATCGCATTATTGCGGAATTTTATAGGCAAGGCGAACTCAATCTGGAGGTTGTGCTCAACCGCTTTACGGCTCGCTCCCTTGGAATTGATGAAGAAAATATTACCAAGGCGCTGACCATGCAAGCCACGTGGAAAGTTCCCAGCGATTATTCCTCCGCTCTGCGGGCACAAAACACGGCCACGCCGCTTGTGACACTCAACTCTCCAATTGCAAAAATCATCAAGCAGATGGCAAGAACAGCGTGTGAATTGCCGGCAGTTCCGGAAAAGAAAAACCGGTTTGGCCTATTCAGTTGAGCGGAGAAAGTGCCATGTTTCACATTCATTGTCAGGATGGTATTGCGTGGAACCTCTAAATGTAGAGAAGTTCAAAAATGAGATTCATAAGACACTGCTCTCCAAACTAGATCTGGAGAAATTGTCGCGTGTCAATACCAACCAGGCTCGGCAGGCTGTTGCGAGCATGGTGGATGAGGTAATTGCGCACCAGCGTGTCCCGTTGAGCTTTCATGAACAAGAGAAAATCCGGGTAGACCTGCTGGACGAAGTCTTCGGCCTGGGACCGCTTGAACCGCTACTCCGGGATCCAAAAATCTCCGACATTTTGGTTAATAGCAAAAACAGTGTTTTTATCGAGCGAGGCGGGAAGCTTACCAAGGTTGATACGGAGTTTCGGGATGATCGCCACCTTTTGCAAATTATCGACCGCATCGTTTCGCGCGTGGGCCGAAGAATCGACGAGTCCTCGCCAATGGTAGATGCCCGTTTGCCCGACGGGTCTCGTGTCAATGCCATTATTCCGCCGCTGTCCCTCGATGGACCTGCGTTATCGATCCGCCGCTTCGGGACAGGTCCCATTGCTGCGAATCAATTGGTGGAAATGAAAAGCATTTCGCCGGAGATGATGAAGTTGCTGGCTGCCGCGGTGCAATCGCGCATCAGTATCTTGATTTCCGGAGGAACCGGCGCCGGAAAGACAACATGTCTGAATATTCTGTCGCAGTACATTCCGAAGAGTGAGCGTATTGTCACCATCGAGGACGCTGCTGAACTACGACTTGCTCAGGAAAATATTGTGCGCCTGGAAACGCGTCCGCCTAATGTTGAAGGTGTGGGTGCGGTTCGCCAGCGTCAGCTGCTGATCAACAGTCTGCGTATGCGCCCGGATCGCATCATCATTGGTGAAGTGCGTGGGGAAGAAGCATTCGACATGCTCCAGGCCATGAACACAGGTCACGAAGGTTCGATGGCTACCATTCACGCCAATACTCCGCGCGACGCGTTGTCCAGGCTCGAATCGATGGTGGCAATGACCAGTATGGGCATACCGGAACGAACAGTCCGCCATCAGATAGCCTCCGCGATTGCGATCGTGGTGCAGGTCTCCCGTCTCAGCGATGGAAGCCGCAAAGTCGTCTCCATCTCAGAGATTACCGGGATGGAGGAGAACGTCATCAGCATGCAGGAGATTTTTTCGTTCAATAAAAAGGGTATCGGGCCCGATGGAAGAGTGATCGGCACATTTCAGCCGACACGTATTCGTCCGAAGTTTCTCGAACAGCTTCGCGTATCGGGCATCATGTTGCCGGCTACGATGTTCGAACAGGCCATGGAAGTTGGCTAGAGAAAGGTGACGGTCTAGAGAAATGATAGTCATAGTGGGACTGGTATTCGTGAGCGTGTTTGCGGTTGTCCTGTTGCTTCTGGTTGGAGGCGGGTTCGGAGCTTCCCAGCAGGCCAAACAGACAATCGCGTTGCTGGAAGCGACGCTAGCCACCCCCAGTGCAAAACAGCGCGATCAGGTCGTCGATGTTCGTAAATTGGAGTTGTTCAGCAACATCCCCTGGATCAATCGTGTACTGCTGCAGATGGAGGTTGCGCCCCGCCTGCGCCGCGTCCTATATCAGGCCGATTTGAAATGGACAACCGGCGCTTTGATCCTCATGTCCTTCGCGTGTTTTGTAATTCCCGCATATCTGATTTATCTGCGAACGGGAACCGCCATATTTTCTCTGTTGATTGGATTGCTTACGGGCGGCGGACCAATCTTCTACGTGTTGCATAAACGGAAACAACGGTTCGGAAAATTTGAGCAAGAGCTGCCGGATGTGCTTGGTCTAATCGTGAGCGCTTTGCAGGCCGGCCACAGTCTGGTCTCCGCGCTGAATCTGGTGGCCCAGGAAGCGCCAGAGCCGGTCGGCGGAGAGTTTCGTATTTGTTACGACGAGCAGAATTATGGCCTCGATCTGAGAACGGCCATGGAGAATATGACGACTCGTGTCCCCTTGCAGGACCTGAGAATTGTGGTTACGGCCATACTGATTCAAAGAGAGAGCGGCGGCAACCTGGCCGAGGTACTGGAGAACGTTGCGCATGTAATACGGGAAAGATTCCGTTTGAAGAGGCAAGTGCGCGTGCATACAGCGCAAGGACGCATGACAGGGTGGATCCTTTCTTTCCTGCCAGTGATACTCGGAGTTTGTTTGTATCTTATCAACCCTAAAACGATGAGTATTTTATGGACAACTCCGGTTGGACTGAAGCTCCTTTATGCTGCTTCCACCATGACAATCGTGGGCTCACTCATCATACGGAAGATCGTCAACATGGAAGTGTAGGGGTGAACTGACAATGGGATTCGCTATCGTTACATTTCTTGCAATTTTCCTGCTGATCGCCAGTGGTGGCCTGCTCGTGTTCTACCGCCAGGCAATGATCCAGCGTATTACCGCTGTGATTTCTCCCGAGTCAAAGCGGGAGAGTCTGTTGAGTTCCATACAGCAAAAGAATATCTCGCTGAACAGTATTGTCGAGCCGTTGGAACGTTTTTTGCCCAGGGGCAAGGAAGAGACCACCGCGACGCAGCAACGCCTGATCAAAGCGGGCTATCGCAAGGAATCGACCATCAAGATGCTCTACGGCGCCAAGGTAGCGCTTCCTCTTTGTCTTTGTTTGGTGGTGCTGGTAAGTGGACTCGGGAGTTACAGTCCCTTCTTTTTTTATGTTCTTGCACTCGGGATTGGGTATTTAGGGCCGGACATCTGGCTCGGAAGGCGGATTGCGAAACGGCAGGCAGATATTGGGCGAGGTCTGCCGGATGCGCTGGATCTTCTAGTGATTTGTATCGAGGCCGGTCTTGGCCTGGACCAGGCGACGGCGCGCACCGCCGAAGAATTAAGTATGGCGCATCCGGCTCTTGGCGACGAGCTGGGGGTTGTTGTATTGGAGCAGCGTGCTGGGCGTGCTCGTGCGGATGCATGGAGGAATCTTGGTGAACGTACCGGGGTAGACAGCGTACGCAGTCTGGCCTCCGTGCTGGTTCAATCGGAAAAGTTTGGAACAAGTATCGGTAAGACTCTGCGTACTCATTCCGATACCCTCCGGAGCCAACGCCGCCAAAAGGTGGAAGAGATGGCAGCAAAGACCACGGTCAAACTGGTCTTTCCTCTTGTTTTTTTTATTTTTCCGTCGCTCTTCGTGGTGACGATTGGCCCAGCGGCCATCATCATGATGGAGTCATTTCATAAATATCTCACCCATTGAGAGAAAGGAGAATTCGCATGGATCACGTAACGGTTATCCGGGTTATAGCTGGCGCTCTCTTTGTCATCGTGCTGCTGCTGCTGGTGCAGCGTCGCCGGGCAAAGGTTCGCTAAATAGATTTCTCCATGGATTACGTGGGGGAGGATTTCCCGTAGTTTAACGGCAGTCAATCCCCCACCTCAGCTCGCAGTGGAATTGCAAGCTGAGGTGGATGGATGCTTCCGCAATATTAAATAGAAAACGAAAGTGTGAATTTCTGGCGTGCGGCTAAGACGGCTCATTCTGGAACCATCCAGATAGAAGCTACAGTATTTCGAAAAGAGAAGAAGGCCTTAGCCGGTAGGTCAATACACGGGCATGGAAGCATCAATTGCGTTCGCACTCGCATTGGTATTCGGAGAAAGTACAGAATACTGTGCACAGGCGGGCGCAGAAAGTTAAATGGATTAATTACGCGATGAATAGATTGACATACTGCGTATACAACGAAACTCGCGAATGCTTTCTCAGCTTGAACGTCTCCGTAGCCGATAGTATGCTGTCGCGCCTGCGAGGCCTGATCGGCAAGCTGAGGCTGAGGGTGGATGAGGGTGTGTGGATTGTGCCGTCGCATGGAATTCATACGATTGGCGTTCTTTTTTCCCTCGATCTGATTTACCTGGATAATAGCAATCGGGTCATCGAAGCGGTTGAGCACTTTCCTCCATTCCGTATATCGCCTTGGAGGTCGTTGAGTGCGCTTGAGCTTGGCGTAGTCGAGGACCTCAC
>JBDTBI010000196.1:0-8415 GCA_039924215.1 Acidobacteriaceae bacterium | reverse complement strand
GCGGCATCCTGATCTGGCAACGGCGCTGCGCAGTTTAGTTGTTCGCACTCAAACCAAGAAGTTTGCTCTCGTCCATGGAGACGTCAGTCCCAAGAATATTCTCGTCGACTCTGCTGGACCGATTTTTTTAGATGCGGAGTGCGCCTGGTACGGTGACCCTGCATTCGACGCGGCCTTTTGCCTGAATCATCTTTTGCTTAAAAGTGTAGCAGTGCGGAATAGTTCGGCATCTTTGCTGGATGCATTTGATGCCTTCGCAGAGGCGTATCTTTCGCACATCGATTGGGAGTCACGGCAAGATATCGAAAGCCGAGTCGCGGCCTTACTGCCTGCACTGGCCCTGGCCCGTATCAGCGGCAAGTCACCCGTCGAATATCTCGACCTGCCGACGAGGAAAGCGATAATTAAGATTGCCACTCCACTTGTTGCTATGCCGCCGCCGCAGTTGGAAGCACTAAAAGGTGTATGGAAGAAAGGATTTAATTTATGAGTAAGATCACGGCAGTGCAGGCACGGCGAGTCTGGGATTCGCGCGGCCGACCGACTGTGGAAGTTGAAGTGACACTGGCCTGTGGTGCACACGGCCGTGCGATAGCACCGTCTGGTGTGTCGCGCGGATCGCATGAGGTTGTTGAATTGCGTGATGGCACTCCAATATTAGCCGGTCTCGATGTGCAGCAAGCGCTGTCGGGGATCGAGCGAGAGATCAGACCCCTGCTAATTGGACAGGACGCTCGCGAGCAGGAAATTATCGATCGGAAGATGGTTGATCTGGATGGCACGACCAATAAGAGCCGATTGGGTGGGAATGCTATTGTGGCAACTTCGATGGCCGTTCTGCATGCCGCCGCAACTTCCGCTGGACTGCCGTTGTGGCAGTATCTCGCTGGTGAGAATTCGGCGACACTTCCTTTGGCACAAATACAGATCTTCGGAGGTGGAGCGCACGCTGGGCGACGTATCGACATTCAGGATTTGATGGTGATCGCCATCGGCAGCCGCTCGTTTCAGGAGTCCTTGGTCATGACGGCTGAAGTTTATCGGTGTGCTGGGGAGCTGATGCGCAATCGCGGTCTACTGGCCGGTGTTGCGGATGAAGGGGGCTGGTGGCCTATGTTCGATAACAACGAGCAGGCGTTAGATACGTTGGTATGTGCGATCGAGACCGCTGGCTATGTGCCGGGAGTTGAGGTTGCGATTGCGCTCGATGTCGCTGCTTCTGAATTGAGATCGAACAACATGTATCACCTGACGCTTGATGCGATTGAGCTGGATACGGACGGAATGTGCGAGCAGTTGGCGCGTTGGATTGAGCGCTATCCCATCGCGTCTATTGAGGATCCGCTCGCGGAGGATGATGAAGCCGGATGGATAGCTTTCACGCGGGCATTCGGTTCACGTATACAAATCGTCGGGGACGATTATTTAGTTACCGACGCAGTTAGAATTCGCGGTGCAGCGGCCAAGGGAGCATGCAATTCGGTGCTGATCAAACCAAACCAGACCGGAACAATAACGGAGACACGTGCTGCCATTGCAAGTGCCAAGTTGGCTGGATTGTCAACAATCGTTTCGGCACGCTCAGGTGACAGTGAAGACACCACGATCGTGCATCTGGCAACGGGCCTGGATGCAGGACAGCTTAAAGTGGGGGCGTTCGCGCGTTCGGAACGCATGGCTAAGTGGAATGAATGTGTGCGTATCGAGACAGACTCGGCGAAAGCCCCGCGCTTTGCCGGTGCAGGCGTACTTGCCGGATATAGATTGACCTAATTTACCGTAGCAATAGAGATCGACAGATTAAGTACAGGGCCTGCCGAACACGAAAGTGATACTGAAACTCAAATTTCTTGTGTTCGCATTTGGATCCTAAAGCCAGGATTCCGGACCCCGCCACAAAGTGCATGATTTTCATGGCGATAAAGGCCGTGCTGCGCGCTCATCAACTCCCCGGATTTCCCGCGGTGAAAGAACTTAAGAAGGGCATCTCGTTTTTCAGCTTGGAATAAGGGAATCCGCGCCGCCATTGTTTGGACGGGGTATGCTGACCCGATCATAACGCAAGAAGCGATCCGCTCGGATGATCCCGTGAGCGCAGAAAATCTTCGCGTGCTTTGGATCTTGCGAGAGAATTTCATAGATGACGTTCGCCGAAACAGCACGGCAACATAGGCCGGGCCTTGAGCTATGAGGAAAAGACGAAGCTGCTATTCGCCGCCGATTCCAAACCGGAATGGCAGAACGCGCGCTGGGCCATGACGCTTGCGCTTTGCACAACAAATGCGCGGAGTAGAGATAAAAAATCTCCACTGGCGAGATGTAGACCTGCTCGGACGGAGCTTCACCGTACGCCGGAGCAAGACCGATGCGGGATTGCGCTCGATTCCGATGAATGAGGATGCCTACGCCTCCGTGCTGGAGATTAGGGAGCGTGCCAAGATGTTCCAAGGGACAGCGCCGGAGCACTTTCTGTTTCCGGCCTGTGAGCATGGGCATATCGACCCAACCCGCTCCGTCAAGAGTTGGCGCACGGCGTGGCGTAAGCTGACGGAAACGGCGGGCGTGAAGGGTTTCCGGTTCCACGATTGCCGTCACCACGCGATCACGGAATTGGTCGAGTCTCAGGCCAGCGATGCAACGATCATGGCCCTGGCCGGGCATGTGTCGCGGAAGATGCTGGAGCATTACAGCCATGTGCGGCAGGAAGCGAAGCGAGAGGCCGTGAGTATGCTTTCCGCCAAGCGGCCGAGCAAGCCAACAATCGATGGTTACGACACAAACTACGACACAAAACAGGAATGCGCGGGAAGCGTGCCCGCGCAAGTCATTGAAAATATGTATTGATTCCAAGGATTCAGTGAGTTGTATCCGAACCGAACGTGCCGTAGGCATTCCAGATGCTATCGCTCTGGTATTCTGAGCCGTACTTTCCGAACTCGTTGCATACAGAAATATCTGATGTATCGACGCAGTTAAGGCAGCCAAGGGATGTCTTGTAATCTTTGGCGCCAAATAGCAGCAATGCCTTGGGAGCTTGCGCTTGTGCAGCACACAATCCGGGGGTTAGTACGAGAATGAGGCAAGCAACGAACTTCATGCCGCCAATATTACCGTCTCTTTGGGCAATCTGGCAGCGGGTATCTTTTGGGCAGAGACTTTTTTGCAAACTCCTTCCAGTCGCCTGCGTTCTCGAACTTCTGGGCTTCGGGGCGTATCGTTTTCTTCTTAGATTTGGACTAACGGCTGTAAGCATCCGGCCTAGATTTTGTTAGCCCGTACGATGCAATTTGTACGCAGGCCATAGCGGCAATGTCCCTGAATCACCGCGGGCTTGGAAACCTCATTTCAGCTTTCGCATGCATTGATCTGAAACCCGGCGCAGTTTTAGTTGTCCAGGCCTGCTGCCTCGCCAGAACCATAGTCATCATGGAGTGACCGGTTCCTCTCCGCTCGTGGCTCTGAACTGTGTTCCTTTTCGGCTCACAGCTTAACCCGTGGCCAGCGCAGTGGGCCGGTCACTCGATGATGACTAGGCAAAATACTTTACTTTAATTGTAGTGGCGTTATCATGCGAGAAAGGCTTTGTTCAAAAATGCACGCCCCCGATGATCGGAACGATAGGCGATCTCCTTCACCGGAAAGGATTGCGAATGGCGACGAGTAACGGTCCTAAATACAGTCGGAGAGAGATGCTCAAGATGGCTGCAGCTACGGGGGCTACAGCCGCAGTTACTCCGAAGTTTGCCAGATCTGAGACGGTTGCCAACCGGCCCGGAACCAGCCAGCCCAATATCCTCCTCATCATGTCGGACCAGCATCGCGGTGATTGCATCGGGGTGGATGGGAACAGCGCAATCCATACCCCAAACCTCGATGAGATTGCCAGAGGCGGCGCTCGATTCAGCCAGGCCTATAGCGCGACGCCAAGTTGTATCCCGGCACGTGCCGCACTTCTAACGGGCCTTGGCCCTTGGAATAATGGCTTGCTCGGCATGGATGGCTGGCCGATCGCCCCGTCCTACCCTTCGGAATTGCCGCGAGCGCTGAAAAATGCGGGGTATTACACGCTGGGAATCGGCAAGATGGAATTTGGCCCGATGCGCACCACCGGCCACGGTTTCGATCAGATGATTCACGATGAAACATCACACACCTTCCGGAGCGACTATCGATCCTGGTTCCTGAGTCATGCTCCGAACCTCGACCCGCTGGATGTCGGGCTAGATTGGAACTCCTATCAAAGCAAGCCTTTTCCGTTTCCTGAGCATCTGCATCGCACTCAATGGACCGGGGAGACCGCGGTAAATTTTATCCGTACATACAAACGCACGGAGCCCTTCTTTCTGAAAGTTTCCTTCATCCATCCTCACAGTCCATATACGCCACCGGATCGCCTCCTCCGGCAGTATTCCAACGAGGAGCTTCCAAAGGCGATTCACGGTGATTGGGACGCACGCTTTAAGCCCCGTAGCGGTAACGGTACAGACGCCTGGCATGGAGATCTGGGGGATGCGCAGGTGCATCGATCGCGGGCAGGATATTACGGATCAGTTTCGTTCGTGGATGAACAAGTTGGACGTATCATAGCAGCGCTCGACAAGCGCGGCTTGATGGAGCAAACTCTGATTCTCTACACCACCGACCATGGCGACATGCTCGGAGATCATTATCTGTGGCGCAAGTGCCAACCCTATCAGTCCGACGTTCGAATCCCCCTGCTGATCCGCTGGCCGCAAGGCCTGGTAAGCGCCGAGCGAGGCCAGGTGATCTCCAAGGTGGTTGAGCTGCGGGACGTTCTTCCGACGTTTGTCGATGCAGCGGGTGGATCAGTCGGCTCAAAGATTGACGGCAGCAGCCTACTCTCGTTAGTCCGCGGCAAGACCGACAGCTGGCGGCAGACACTGGAGCTTGAGCACGACGAATGTTACAGCCCTACGGTCCACTGGAACGCACTCACCGATGGCCACGTGAAATATATTTTCCATGCGTACGACGGGTCGGAACAATTATTTGACCTGGATCATGATCCAGGGGAGCAGATAGACCTCGCCCCCAACCCCACCAAGGCGAGCCTGCTCCGCCAATGGCGCGGGCAGATGGTCGACAAACTGGCGGAACGGGGTTCTGATTACGTGCAGAATGGCAAGCTGATGCTACGGAAAACGCCAATGCCGTTATCTCCTCATTATCCCAAGGAAGAAGTCGTCAAATTCCTCCACGAGCACGGCATTGAGAAATATCGGTACTCTGTCCCGAGGGATCAGTTTGTCGCCCAGGGATAGATAGACGTCCAGACCCCGATATTTCGTTCATCAAGCTACTCCTGAGGCGGGTGCAAGCTGTTCGCTGGAACCGATGGGCTGCAACACGCGCTCCACGATAGCCTTGGTCAACTGCTTCAGTAACCCGTTTTTTCGGCGATATCCTCCGGCGTCTTACGGTCCGCCGGCAACTGGTCGATCAATCCCTTGTCCCTCCCCTACGATCTTCTCTCCAACGTTAGGAAAGATTGTTTACAGAAAATTATTTACACCCTCAGCGCTTCAGCACGGCCTGAGTCGCTACGCGGTCTTGGACGTCAGCAGATGGCCTTCGATGTCTACCGCGATGTGGGGCTTCCCCCCTTTGATCTTTTTTTCCGCGGCGTGATCGCGCCGCCTTTGCCGATTGCGAATCGAGAATCGCCACGGCGGGCGCGGGGTGTCGTCCGCTGCCACCCTACTCTCTCGAACTGAATCCTGTTGAGTACTCTTCGCCAAACTCAAAGTCCTGCTTCGCAAAGCGGCCAAGCGCACCATCGATGTCCTGTGGACCTACATTTGAAAACTGCTAGCCCCTTCTGCGCCGACAATGCAGCAACTATTTCACCCCTCAGGATACGTATCCGCCTAAATTTAAAATTCTCCAGCCACGTACTGACTGAACCGGAATCAGCCGAAGACTCACTCAAGGCTTGGCGCAGAAATACTCTCCGGTCAAGCTGCGTCCCCTAAACAACGGACACGGCGCAAAAGATCCGACTGACCCCAGCTCCGTCACCAGCAGCTCCAATCCGCACTGGAGCCGGTCGAACGCATTCCAGAGCTCTGTCCAAGTTATCCAGTGATAGCATTATCAGCCGAGCGCTTACCGAACAATTTTGAGCCTCTCTATTTCTTGCGCTAAGCGGAGGTGACGATGACTCAGTCCATTAAGGATTTTACGAGACTGGTGGGGTCCGTGTTGTTTGTTGCATGGCTGATTGCTGTGCCGAGCCGTCTGGCTGCCCAATCCACAGCGAACCTGACAGGAACTGTGATGGACTCTTCGGGCGCGATTGTGACGGAGGCTAAGGTACTGTGCACGAACACGGGTACCGGGCTGTCGTACAACACGGTTACGAACGACGCTGGACTCTTTCGTTTCCCGGATTTACCTACGGGCGTTTACGGCCTCACAATTTCACACGCCGGTTTTGCGACCTCGAGCCAGCAGAACATTGTGCTAAGCACGGGCCGCAGCGTCGATGTTCCGGTCCGATTGGTTGTGGGGCAGGTTAGCCAGTCGATCCATGTGACAGAAACAACTCAGGAAGTGCAGCCAACTTCATCCCAGGTTCAAACAACGCTTGGACGAGAAAGCATGCAGAATTTACCGTTAAACGGCCGTAATCCCCTGCAACTTGTTGTGCTTGCTCCGGGTGCGATCGCCACCGGGGGCGTGAATTGGCAATCCGCAAACCAAGGCGTGGCTGTCAACGGAAACAGGGGTACGGATAACGGTTATTTGCTGGACGGCGTTAGTTACATCGATCCGCATTACGGCACTGCCCCGGTCTTGCCCAGTCCGGATGCCTTGCAGGAGTTTACGGTGCAGACTTCTAACTTTAGCGCAGCTGAGACAGGCTCCGGCGCGAATGTGGAATTCACCACAAGATCGGGCACCAATACGCTTCATGGTTCGCTCTTTGAGTATGTGCGCAATAACGATTTCGATGCGAAGAACTATTTTTCCACTGCTCCAACACCTTTTAAGCGGAACCAGTTTGGGGGATCCCTCGGGGGACCAATTTTCAAAGACAAAGCCTTCTATTTCGGATCGTATCAGGAGACACGCACAGTCGGAGGTGCCAACCCTGCGGTGGCAAACGTGCCCACGGCAGCTTTCCTGGCAGGTGATTTTTCAGCGCTGTCGAAAAAGATCATCGACCCCACAACGGGGCTCCCTTTCCTGAATAATCTTATTCCGACGGCTCGTTTCAATCCAGACATGGTGACAATCCTGGGACATTACCCGGCTGCCAATCAAGCCAATGGAACCTATAATTCTTTGCCCAGAAGCAATGCGAACGATACCCAGGGCTTGGGACGCATCGACTACCAGCTCGGAACAAAGGACCATCTGACGGCCCGCTATTTCTATGATGACAATAACTTCCAGGAGCAGACGACGGCACTCCCGAATCCCTACGGCTTTGACAAATTTCTGAACCGGAATGCGTTGCTTAGCGACACCCATATCTTTACTCCGAACCTGCTGCTGATTGCAGGCTTCGGATTTACCAATGTCGGCCGCCAGCGCGAGGCTGCTGGCCTGCAGTTCCTGGCGCAGGACCTTCCTGGTGTAAATGTGCCGGTCGCAACCGTGGATCCTGTAGCCGCGCAGCAACTGAACGTAGGAATCAACGGTTATGCGGGTTTTGTCAGCGGTACGCCAATTACCGTTACACCGTTGACCTTCGAATCCAGGGTGCACCTCACCTGGGAGCACGGAACGCACATGGTGCAGTTTGGAGTCGACGCAATTCGCTTTGATGAATATGCCTTCGATCGATCTAGTCAACAGGGAGTTTGGACATTCGACGGCAGCAGGACCCATTCGGCAGCGTACGCGGGCTCAGGCAATTCCATTGCGGATGCGCTCCTGGGCCTGCCCGTTACGTTTACGCAGCACGGCACTGAACCGCAAAATATGTACGAGACACGGGAAGATGACACCGCAGGCCTGCAAGGAAGCCGGGATCGTAGAGCAGACGTACTATCGCTCGCCGGATTACGGCGCTGCTGAAGCGAGCAGGCTGGCAGGTGGGCAAGGATCGGGTCGAGCGGATATGGCGTCGCGAAGGGCTGAAGATCCCCAGGAAACAGAAGCCACGAGGGCGGTTGTGGCTCAACGATGGATCGTGCGTGCGGTTGCGGCCGGAGCATCGAAACCATGTCTGGAGTTACGACTTCGTCAGTGCCAGGACGCACGATGGCAGGAGTGTGCGCATGTTGAACCTGATCGACGAATCGACCCGGGAGTGTCTGGCGATCCGCGTGGCACGGCGGTTGCGCAGCCACGACGTGATCGACACGCTGGCCGACGCGATGGTGCTGCACGGCATTCCGGAGCATGTGCGTTCGGATAATGGCCCGGAGTTTGTGGCCGGGGATC
>JBDTBI010000195.1:0-6760 GCA_039924215.1 Acidobacteriaceae bacterium | reverse complement strand
TAGGGTTGGGTACGGCTCTTACGGCCCAGCAAACTTCGAGTTCGTCGGCCACAGGCACCATGTCCGCGAATTCAGCCAAGACATCTGCTCTACCGTCACAAATCAATCCATCCCGTGTTGATATCTTCGCGGGTTACTCTTATCTCGCACCTCATGGCACTGTGAATGGACAGTCATACGCGGCTGTCGACAAAGGTGCCATCGGAAGTGGTGCCTACTACTTCGATAAATATATGGGTGGGGAATTCAGCGTTGCCGCGCATCCGGATGGACCGAACGATAGCTTCACCACTTTCAATGTCGGCCCCATTGTGCGTGCGCCCATGGGTGATGGTACAGTTACGCCCTTCATCCATGCCTTAGTCGGCTCGACTCGTTTTAACGGCCCGAATTTCGTCGGCAAATACACGGATGGCGCTGGCCCGGTGCACTTTCACAATCCAGATACGTGGGGGGCTTCCCTGACGGTTGGCGGTGGAATGGATCTTCTGATCCCGGGCTTCAGTCACCGTCTCTCGTGGCGTGTATTCCAGGCCGACTATCAGTACATGCATGCTTCCTTCGGGCCAGCAAACAGTTTTGTCGATCCAAATCCAAAGGCTCCGCCTACAGAAGCCATATTGGGCGGGCGCGCCAACATCAATGCGGCGCAGTTGAGCACCGGCTTGGTCTTTCACATGGGCAGCGTCATTCCTCCTCCACCCGTCACCTATACGTGCTCGGCCAGCCCGGAGGAAGTCTATCCTGGCGACCCGGTTACTGTGACCGGCAATGCACAGAATCTGAACCCCAAGAAGACCGCAACCTATGGCTGGACCGCAACCGGTGCCAAAGTCAGCGGCACTTCTTCTACAGGAACGGTCGATACAGCCGATCTTGCTCCCGGCACCTACACGGTAGCCGGTCACGTAACGGAAGGGGCGAAAGCCGGCCAATCGGCGGATTGCAGCGCCAAGTTCACGGTCAAGCAGTTTGAGCCACCGACTGTCAGTTGCTCTGCGAATCCCGCCTCTGTCAATCCGGGCGATTCCGCTACCGTTACCGCTCAAGGCGTCAGCCCTCAGAATCGTCCTCTCACGTACAGCTACAGCGCTTCCTCCGGTCAGGTCAGCGGCTCCAATAACACCGCTACGCTGAATACGACAGGCGCTGCTCCCGGCACGATCACTGTGACTTGCAATGTCTCGGATGATAAGGGTCAAACCGCCTCGGCAACCACCGATGTTACGGTCAATGCACCCGCACCGCCGCCGGCGCCAAAGACGGAGACGCTGTGCTCGATCAACTTCAACCGCGACAAGCGTCGCCCAACCCGCGTGGACAACGAAGCCAAGGCCTGCCTGGATGATGTCGCTCTGAATCTCCAGCAACAAGCCGACGCTCAGGCTGTCCTGGTCGGTAACAGCGATCCCAACGCGCGCCAGGCCAGCAGATTGGCTGCGGAACGTGCCGTCAACGCCGAGTTCTACCTGGTCCACGAGAAGGGAATCGATCCTTCCCGCATCCAGGTTCGGACCGGTACTGCCGGAAGCGACAGTGTCCAGAATTATCTGATTCCCTCGGGCGCGAACTTCGAAAACGATGTACCGGGCACGACCACGGTGGATACCGCAACGGTTCACCCGTCTCGCAACCCATATGGACATGCAAGAAGCGCGACAGTGAGCCATCACCATCGCGACAGAGTGCATCGCCATCATCACGTCGTCGTAAAGGGAAGCGGTTCGTCGAAGTAGTAAGAAAACGTAAGTAGATGGAGTCTCGGGGCCGGCCGGTTGTACCGGGCGGCCCCTTTTCTTGCTAACCTGAAATCACGAATCATGTGCACGCCTCATCCTGCCCATCACGATAGGACTATCCCGCGGGCCGGGTGCCCATCTCATTTTGAATGGCCATGAAGTTAAATATGCGATCTATGCAACGAATCTGCTGTTCGATTCAGACTGCCATTTTGTGCCTGGTAGTTCTCTTTAGCATCACGAGTCATGCCTGTGCGCAGGGGTGGAGTGCGGTCGGTCCATACGGCGGAGATGCTCGCAGTTTTGCTTATAATCCGTCAGCCCCGTCCCACATCCTTCTGGGAACCACCAATAGCTGGGTCTACGAGACAAAAAATGGCAGGGAATGGACACGCCTCAGCAAAATTGCGGCCTCTGATTCTTTGGTGGTGGACCAGATTCATTTCGACGAAGCCGCTCCAAAGCGAGTTGTTGTCGGCGCATGGAAGTTGAATGGCAATGCGGGGGGGATCTTCATCAGCGATGATGCAGGTCATCATTGGAAAGATGTTCCGGACATGCGAGATCAGTCGGTCCGAGCCTTGGCGCAGGCCCCTTCCGATCCAGAAGTGTGGGTGGCGGGAACATTAAGCGGCGTCTATCGCAGCCAGGATGGCGGCCTGCACTGGAGCCTGATCAGTCCCGTGCGGAGTTCTGAGATTCATGAAGTGGAATCGATTGCCATCGATCCGCTGCATTCTCAAATCATCTACGCCGGCACCTGGCATTTACCGTGGAAGACCATAGATGGCGGCCGTACCTGGCAGAGCATCAAGCGGGGCCTGATTGTCGACTCCGATGTTTTTTCGATCATTATCGACCCGCATCAACCGGAGACCGTTTACGCGAGCGCTTGCTCTGGAATTTACAAGAGTCTCAACGGCGGCAAGGAGTTTCGCAAGATCCAGGGCATTCCCAGCAGCGCCCGGCGCACGCGGGCTCTAAAGCAGGATCCCAACAATCCGAATGTGATTTATGCGGGCACGACCGAAGGCCTCTACCGTACCTCCAATGCAGGCACCACCTGGACGCTGATGACCGCGCGCGACATCATCGTCAACGATGTGTACGTCGATCCCACAAATTCCCAGCGTGTTCTGATGGCGACCGACCGCAGCGGCGTGCTGGAAAGTCTGGATGGCGGCGTCAGCTTCCATTCTTCCAATCGGGGATTTTCGCAGCGTCAGGTTTCCTCTCTCGTGGTCGACCCCAAAAATCCAGACATCATGTATGCGGGCGTATTGAACGACAAGCGCTTTGGCGGCGTGTTTGTTTCAAGAGATGCGGGGCAGACCTGGACCCAGATCAGTACCGGCCTCGACGATGACGACGTGTATTCGCTCGCCATGTCGCCGCAAGGTACGCTGCTGGCGGGCACGAATCACGGCATCTATCGATGGGACAACCCAACGTGGAAGAATGTCGGTCACCGCCTCAAGGGGGTCGCGCGCAAAGTCGCGTATACGGCCAAAAAACGACACTATGTTTCGGCCGAGATGGTCTATGTGCCCAGCGGTCAGATTACCGGCAGCGTATTCGGTCTGGTCTACTCTGATCGGGAGTGGTATGCTGCCACCGCCGACGGCGTCTACAGCAGCTCAAATGACGGGTTCGTCTGGCAGAGCAGTCCGCCTTCTTCAACCTCTACCTCAATGCCGTTTTGGAATATTGCCGCCCATCGCAGTACCGTGCTGGTAAACGGGCCCCATGTCTTGTATCTCTCCAGAGACCGCGCACATTCGTGGCAGTCTATCCCTCTTCCCCCAAAATGGGACCAGGCCGGGTACGTTAGCATGGATGACTTCGGGCATATCTGGCTGGGTGGCCGTCTCGGCGTGGCTTCGAGCGAGAATCAAGGCAGAAGCTGGCAGATCTCTCGCGTGCCCATCAATAACATCAGCGGCCTGTCGTACGATCCCGACAGCAGGCGCATCATCGTTACCTCCTATGCATCCGCGCTGATCTTTGGTATCGATCCGGCCCGGCAAACCTGGATCTGGTGGAATCCAGGCTGGCGCACGCACATCGTGCGTTCTTTTCGGAATCGTATGGTGGCGGCGACGCTCCTCCATGGCATTCTCGTACAGCCAGAGCAATCGGCGGCCAAACATGGCATGTAACCGCGCACCGGCAAGTGCGGGTGTATGACCCCTTTGCCAGAGCCTCTATCCTTCGCAATGCGCCCCGCGAACATGCACGATCTGGAAGAGCTGACAGCAATCGATGCGCTTTGTTTCCCCGCCGGAATCGCCTATCCCCGCGGAGAAATCGCGTGGCTGCTGCGAAATCCCCGCATCACGACCGTGATCGCCGAACTGGCCGGTGCAGTTGGCGGCTTTGCCGCGTGCCAGCGGAAGCAACAGCAAAATGTGCGCTATGGGGAACTCATCACAATTGAGGTCCTGCCCCAGTTTCGACGCCAATCAATCGGCAGGGAACTCTATCAAGTCCTCGAGAAGAATCTGCGGGACTGGGGTGGCACCCGGATGCAGCTGCAAGTTTCCGTGGAAAATGCAGTTGCGGTGTCGTTCTATCAACGCCTTGGGTATCGCACAGTCAGCCGCATCCCCAGGTATTATCTGCAGACCATCGACGCATGGCAGATGGAAAAAGTTTTCCCTGGGAAACCTGCATAGACCGAATCTCCTGCGTAGACCGATTCTCCTGCAGGTCTACATCGCACGCTGATGCCGGTTGCTTGCTTGCTTGGACTATCGGAACGACTCGCTCATCCCTGCTCGCCCTGCCATGTTTGAAGGGTCTCACGGGCAAAATCCTCATACCTGCGAGGAGCGTGTCCGAGCAGCGAGGTCAGCGTCTCCAGGTCACCCTTCTCCGCTACAAAGCCGCGTTCCAGGTATCCCTGAAACATCATGCGCATATCAAATGCCGTCCAGGAGGGGGCACGCTGGCGCATCTGTTCCTCGAAGATGTCCATGTCGTTGCCGGCGTATTGGATCGGCTTATTCAGCAGCTTGCTCCATATCGCCGCTGCCTTCGGCCCACTCAGGGCCTCGGGGCCGTTCAGGTTGTACGTCTTGCCTTCGTGTCCGTCTGAAGTCAATGCGATGGCCGCCGCTTCGGCAATGTCTCGTACATCCACGGCGGAAACGCCTGTGGGACCAAGCGGCATGGGATAGATGCCCACCTTCGTTATCAGGTCTTTCAGACCCGCATCGTTCTGGAAGAAGTAGTTTGGCCGGAGAATCGTAAAGGGGACGTCGAATTCCCGCAATGCGTTTTCGATCGCCAGTTTCGACGCAAAATGCGGGACATCCTTGAAATGGTCGACGCGGAATACCGATAGATACACCACATGTTTCAGCTTCATCCGCTTCGCCAGGCCGTATGCGATAAGCCCTTGCGTCAACTCGTCCGGAACAACGGCGTTCAGAAGAAATAGCTTGTCCACGCCGTCCATCGCCTTCGCCACGGTAGGCGGATCCAGCAGATTTCCGACTGCAATCTCCACACCTTTCGGCAGCGACGGGCCGGATTTTCGTACCATAAGCCGCAGGTCGGCGCCACGGTGCAGCAACTCTTTCACTACGGTCGATCCAACCTTGCCCGTACTGCCTAGTACAAGAATTTTCATGCTTCTCCTTTTACGAGATATTGGATGCCAAAGCCTCCTGAAACGTCGCAGCTTTCTCCGCCGTGCAGACCCGTCCGCTCGCGCCAGTTGTCCCAGGCCGCTTAGGTCAACTATCATAGACGTGAGGTGGTTCCCGTGGAAAGCGCGAAGAAATCCCGGCACTCCTTTCAGGCAGATGACGCTCGGCTGACTCCGATTGCCGAGAAGGTCTTCGCCGAAGAACGCCTCAATTTTGAAGAGGGCGTTACGCTCTATCGCTCGGCGGACATTCTCGCCGTCGGCTGGCTCGCGAACTGGGTGCGGGAAAGGATGCATGGCGACGTCACCTACTTCAACGTCAATCGCCACATCAATCCCACCAACGTGTGCGTGGCTGCATGCCGTCTCTGCGCTTTTGGCCGCAAAAAAGATTCAGCCGGCGCTTACACCATGAGTCTTGAAGAGGCATGGCATCGCGCCGCCGAAGGTTATTCCGAGGCGGTTACGGAGTTTCACCTGGTCGGCGGTCTCCATCCCGACCTGCAGCTTGAGTATTTCCTCGACCTGATTCACGGCCTGAAAGTGCGCTTCCCCAAGGTTCATATCAAGGCCTTCACCATGGTGGAGATTGCATTTCTAGCCCGCCGCGCCAAGCTCCCCATCCGCGAGACAGTCGAAAAGTTGAAGGCTGCGGGTGTCGATTCCATGCCAGGCGGCGGAGCCGAAATTTTTGCTGATCGAGTGCGGCATATTATCTGCGATCACAAGATCGATGGGGAGGAATGGCTGGACACGGCGCGCATCGTGCACCAGTTGGGTATGCGCTCCAACGCTACCATGTTGTACGGCCACGTCGAAAACGACGAAGATCGCGTCGATCATCTGATGCGTTTGCGCGCGCTGCAGGATGAAACCGGCGGATTTCAGACATTTATTCCGTTGGCGTTTCATCCAGACAACACCGCGCTCGACCACCTGCCGCGCACCAGCGGACTGACCGATATCCGCCAGATCGCCGTGGGGCGTCTCATGCTCGACAACTTTGCCCACATCAAGGCGTATTGGCAGATGATGACCCCGAAGATTGCCCAGATCTCTCTGCGCTTCGGAGCGGATGATATCGACGGGACTGTGGTGGAAGAAAAGATCTATCACGATGCCGGAGCGAAGACGCCCCAGGGTATGCGCCGCGCCGATCTGGTGCGCCTCATCACGGAGGCCGGTCGCATTCCAGTGGAACGCGATACGCTCTATCGTGCTGTCGAGCGCAGCGGCGACACCTTCACCGTCGCTGTCTAAACTCCCTCTTGCGGCAGTTCAGATTGTTGTGGCGCTCATTTTCTTCCAGAAATGTTCTCCACGGCACGCCATCGACCCGATGGCTGTGTAGGCCGGTGGGTTGGCATTT
>JBDTBI010000194.1:0-7556 GCA_039924215.1 Acidobacteriaceae bacterium | reverse complement strand
GACGATCAACCTTGTAGACGACAACCGTATTGACCTTGCCGGCATGAATATCGATCATCAACCGCTTGAGCGCAGGCCGGTCCGTGTTGCCACCAGAGAAGCCTCCATCGTCATAGCGCGTCGAGATCATTTGCCAGCCTTCGTGCTTCTGGCTGAGAATGTAGGCCTCGCAGGCTTCCCGTTGAGCGTCGAGCGAGTTGAAGGATTGCTCCAGACCTTCTTCGGAAGACTTGCGGGTGTAGATAGCGCAGCGGATGCGTGGGTTCATGCGATCGCCTTTCGGGAAGTACGCTTGGTACCGAAGAAGTCTGGGCCGGACCACTTCGTGCCTGTAATCAAGTGCGCGATTTCAGATAGGCTGCGATAGGTGTGGTTATCGTATTCGTAGCCGTTTTCAAGCACCGTAATCTCGTGCAGCCTGCCGTTCCACTCGCGGATGAAACGGGTGCCGATCTTGGGCCGGAGCATGGAGTGCACGACAGGTTTGCGGCCGGTCGAGCCGTCCTCGGCAAGTGCGTGAAGTTTCCTGGCGAGTGACTCCTTCAAGCCGCCGCAGGCCTTCCCCTGGATGCGGTAGCCAAGGATGGGGACTAGAGTCTCTCGACGCAACCTAGAGCTCGGTTGTCTGCCGAAGAGATTCTGCCAAAGCGATTGCAGCTCCTGGCGCTTCATGGTGGGCAACTGGGCGAGTTGTTGAGCAATTTTCTGCTGTCGCATCGTCTTCTCAGCGTTCAATCTCCTGGCCGGCACAGCGCTATCTCCTTCGAGCTGTGTCCATTTGCGCTCTGGTCAGGCTAAGAGCCAAGCGACGGGGCAGGACGCCGGAGCGTGCTCGGAGGACTGTTATTCCCGACTTCAAGAGCGCCACATTGCGACTGTTGCTGCGCGAGAACGTGATTCTGGGTGCAATGATTTACCCCGATGGAGTGAAAAACTTCATGGCTTTGGATCAAGGCAGCTTTCGTCAAGTAGAAGGAATACAACCCCTGCAAAGCGACCTTCGCAGAGGAGTGCCCTCGGTGGTGCCGCTGGCCGACCGCGCTATCGGCAACTTGCAGCAGTGGCTGCCCTATATCGATCAACGGGGAACCGCATGAGAGGTTCTTCTTCAAAACTTCACTTGAAGTTTGAATTGGGTTCGTCAAGAGATCGATATTCGAACTCTCGATAGAGAAAATGTTCTATGGGTGGTTCGTATGACTCCACGCCCGCCAGCGAGTCTGGTCCCCCGTTCCATCTGATCCCACATAATGCAAATACAGCGATTGGTGCGGGCAATCTGTAGATGCAATGTGGTTGAAAGAGAATCTCTCCGTGGAACTTTCGGTCGACAATTTGTTTTGATTAAAACAGCAGTATCTCCGAAGAGAACTCGATCACATCCGGTTCCTCGAAACCTAAGTTCCGAAAGCATTGCGCAACCCAAGCACATTTCTCATTACCTATTCGACCGATTTCAGGTAAAGAGGTCCCGATGAGCGATTTCGCCTGTTATCGCCAATGCGCGTTTCGCGTAAACCGCCATGCGAACGCGTTGGGACTTACTGAGAAGCGGAAACGGAATGTTCGAGCGGCGCTGGAACGGATTTTTGAAAAGGCGGGGAAGTGGACGTGACCGCCAGCGCGGTTGTGGCAGCGGTCCAGGCGTACAGCAAGATAAATGCCACCGGGCCCCGTAGCGACGAGCGTAGATTCCAACGAAAATATCGCATTCCCTCACGCGCCGGATCGCTGAAATGGCAAGTGGTCTGCATCGCTTCCGAAGGTTTCCATTACGAGAAGACGGGCGCCGAATACGCCGTGAAGCCTGCGGACAATCTCCTCTCTCCGTTCGCTGAGATCGACGAAGGTTGAACTCAGGAAGATGCGAACATCCGTATTGAGCCCTGCCGTTGTAGCTCCAATCGACTCATTCGAGGTCGGACCGTCTGTCCGAGGTTCTCGATGAAGCCCTTAAGTTATAAGGTGATAGCCATGCGGTAATTTTACGCTCGGACCTGATCCGGAGACAGGCCTCCAAGTATGAGCAAAATTGCACAGTTTTTGCCTCTTTGCAATCAGATACTATCCACACGCCCCGAATGGATTGGCGGCGGCAACTATAAGCAGAGATCAATTTGTATAACTCTTAGAATGAAGGTTTTCAGATACCAAATAAGGGATTTGGCGACAAGAAAATGTTTAGAGCCATTGCCGTTGGGGCCTCAATGAAGCGCATTCTCTTATCTGTGGCGATGATTGCGTTGTTGCCAGGCTTCTGGAAAGCTGCGACAGTGCATGCTGCCAGCGGCATCAAGCAGCCGGTCAGCACACTACTTCAAAAAAACGCGAATGATCCTGCCAATTATGTTGGCTCTGATACCTGCATGACCTGCCATGCGGACGTCGCCAAGAGCTTCGCGACCAATCCCCACTCCCGTCTCGCTCTAACGCATGGCGGCAAGGGTGCTACGTGCGAAACCTGCCATGGGCCGGGCAAAGCCCACGTTGACTCTGGCGGAGATGCGACAAAGATTTTCAACTTCCGCAAGGCATCCGCCAAACAGGTCGATGCTACCTGCCTCGGCTGCCACGCCGGAGTCCATCCGAACTTTGGGGGCACCCCCCACGCCAAAGCAGGCCTTAGCTGCATCAGTTGCCACAGCAACCACGCCTCCCAGACCGAAGCGACCCTCCTCAAAGCCCCCCAGCCGCAGCTTTGCGAAAACTGCCATGCCGACATTAAAATGGCCTTCGCCCAGCCCTTTCATCATCCTGTGGAAGAGGGCGTGCTGAAGTGTACCGACTGCCATGACCCCCATGGCACATCCCAGGGAAATCAGCTCAGGTCGACTGCGGATCAGAATGCGATCTGCACCAAGTGCCATACCGAGGTAGCGGGTCCCTTCGTCTATGAGCATCCTCCGGTTAAGGTCGAGGGTTGCACTACCTGCCACTCGCCTCATGGCTCTCCGAATCCACGCTTCCTGAAAGTAAGCAATGTGAACATGCTTTGTCTACAGTGCCACTCGGCGTCGATGAACTTTACCGCGCCCGGCACTCCGTCTTTCCACAACCAGGCGGCACAATATCAAGCCTGTACGATCTGTCACACGCAGATTCACGGTTCCAACGCTAGCAGTACTTTCTTTAAGTGAGGGTGGAGGAACCATGACAGGCAAAATTCCCCGCCAGGCTCTCGACAGATTTCCGGCATGCGCTTCCGTTTCGTGGATGGCTGGCATAGGTCTCGCTGCCTTATTGGTTACAGCAGGCGCCACTGCGCAGAACGCAACACCGTCTCAGGGAACCATTAAAGATGGATATGTGGTTCATCAATCCTTTGACCTGGGCGGCCATATCGCCAACTACTCTGGCAGCGATGCCATGTACGACACTCTGGTAAACATGCAGAGTGGGCCACGCATTCTCAGTCAGTCTCTTGATATGCACGCCGTCGGGAAGAAGACAAAGTTCCCACTCTTCGATACTCTCTCGACGAATAGCACCGATTATGGCGGCGATCCGAACAACGTCACTGTACTTCGAATGTCCAAAGGGAAGCTATACGATTTTCGCGGGCTCTTCCGGCGCGACCGCCAGTACTTTGACTACAACCTTCTCGCCAACCCGCTCGTGCCTGCCGGAGTTACCTCCAACGGCTACACCTTCCCGCAGGTGAAGAGTTCTCCACATCTCTTCAATACCGTGCGTCGCATGACAGATACGGACCTTACGCTGTTTCCGCTCTCGAAGGTCAGCTTCCACGCGGGGTATTCCCAGAACATCATGCAGGGGCCGACCTTTAGCTCCATTCATCAAGGCACAGAAGCACTGCTGCAACAAAACTGGCGTAACAGCACAGATACCTGGAGAGGCGGCGTGGATTGGAAGCTGTTTTCAAGAACGACGCTGACCTTCGATGACGTCATCACGCACTATAAGGGCAACACCTCCTGGCAGCTGGCGGGTGCGAATCTGCAACTGAGCAATGGCACACCGGTCAGTCTTGGTTTTGACAATACTTCCCTGCCCAGTTGCGGAAACCGCGCTGCTGCAATTTCCAACAGCACGACCAATCCACCGACGGCCAATGCGACCTGCAATGGCTATCTGCAATATTCCCGGTATCAGCCAACGCGGACCCTGTCCCCAACCGAAGAAGTCCGCTTTCAAAGTTCAAACATTAAGAATATCCAGATGAATGGCAGCATTCGCTACACCGGCGCGAGTATGAATCTTCCAAACATGAATGAACTTTTTAATGGGCTTATTTCTCGAGGGAATACGAGGGCGTTCACGTTCACCGGCAACGCCAAAGCACAGAGGGTAAATGTAGGCGCCGATTATGGGATCGTGTGGGAAATCACGCCGAACGTGACCTTGTCTGACCAGTACAACTTTGTGGATTTTCGTCAACCCGGAGTCAATGACCGTACCCAGACTACCTATACAGGCACATCCATGCTCACGCCGCCATCGACTACGGGCACGACCACAGTCACCAGCGACGCCTGGTTCTTAGGCCAGAAGACGCAGGTCAACACGCTTATGGTCAGTTGGCAAGCACTGCCGCGTGCCAGCTTCTCCATCGGATATCGCTATCGCAACCGCAACATCGTTGACCGACGGCCGGACACCGACTTGATTAACATCCACGAGCAGGGCGGCCTGTTTGGCGTAGATCTGCGGCCATCTAACAAATGGAAAATAAACGGAGATGTTGAGATCTCTTATGCGGACAATGGCTATACGCAGCTCAGCCCGCGTCAACTGCAGCATTACCGGTTGCGGACGACGTACCAGCCCAAAAACTGGGCGGCACTCTTCGTCGTATTCAATGATCTGGAGAGGCGGGATGACGCAGCCTATGTGAATCATCTGGATCATAGTCGCGCCTTCTCCGCTGGCGCCGACCTGACACCAAATACGCATTACAGTGTCGAGCTGGCCTACGGCTACCTCGATGTGTTTTCGCGGACAGACGAATGCTATGCGTCGACACCAGCTCCGGCCGGAGCGGTTCTGACAACTTCAGCGGCTTGCATTGCAAACGGTACACCATACTTCTCAAACGGATACTACGATTCCCCGACGCAATACGGGTTGATCGGTTTTCTCTTTACGCTTGTACGGCAGTTAAGAGCCGGACTTGGCTACAGAATGACCGCGGTCGATGGTACTACGACCACAATCAACCCACGACAAGTTCCGGGCTCCCTGCAGTCGCAATATCAGTCCCCCTATACAAATATCGCGTGGACCTTCCATCCCGGTTGGACTTTTAAGGGTGACTGGAACTATTACGGATACGGAGAAGGTTCCCCCATCGGGCCCACCGCGCCGCGTAGTTTCCGAGGGAATGTCTATACACTCGGCATGCATCATGATTTTTAATTTGTTGCAAGATGATCGCACAAAACATCGCAAAAAGGAGATCACTCAGTGAAAAACCGATTCAAACTGGTCCTGCTCGGATCGATGGTTGCTCTGATGGTGACAACAGTATCCGCTCAGACGTCGGGAGCGGATATCTACAAAGCAAAGTGCCAGATGTGCCATGGCGCAGACGGCAGCGGCAATACACCAGCGGGAAAGGCAATGAAAGCACACCCATTTGATTCACCGGATGTTATCAAGATGTCGGACTCGGAGCTGATCGCCGTGGTTAAAGACGGCAAGGAAAGGATGCCGGCTTTCGGCGAAAAACTCACGGATGCTCAGATCAAGAATGTAGTGGCGTACATTCGAACACTCCAAAAGAAGTAATAGAAGTGTCAATCGGTCACAAGGGAAAATCTGGGAACAATGGATATCTTCAAGGAGTGGATTTATGGCATTAGCGGCGCGAAAGACTGACTCAGGTGGGGTAAAGTCACCAGGACGACGCTCGTTTCTCGGTGCTTTGCTTGCCGTAAGCGGAGCAACGGTTGGGGTGCTGTTGGCGGCTCCGCTGGTACGTTTCATAGCGTATCCGCTGCGCAAGAGTGCAACAGAAACCGGATGGGCGGATTTGGGTCCAGTGCAGGATTTCGCTTCACTCACGGCGCCTGTTGCCAAGACGATTACTCTGGAGCGCCGCGATGCCTGGGAGGTCACTTCATCCCAGACCGCCGTCTATATTCTGCCGGCAAAGAATGGTCAGTTCCGTGTTTTGTCGCCCATTTGTCCTCATCTGGGCTGCTCAGTTCTTTGGGTGGGCGATCAGGACAAGTTTATATGCCCATGTCACGCAGGCTCATTTACGGCGAATGGGGACCGCATCGCGGGTCCACCTCCTCGCTCCATGGATTCACTTGAGTCCAAGGTCGAGGGTGGAATTTTGAAGGTCCGCTATCAGTACTTCCGTCAACTAGTTCCGCACAAAGAAGTGATGGCCTAACGAAGCCGAGGAGTATTATGGCCGATCAACGCCCACTGGAACCTGCCGACAGTCCGAATGTTAAGACTGGTTTGGTGAACTGGCTGGATCAGCGCACCGGAATCGATTCTCTGCTGCGTGAGTCGCTCGACGAACCGATTCCTGGCGGCGCGAGCTGGGCCTATATCTTTGGTTCAGGCCTGCTCTTCCTCTTTATTTCGCAGGTCATTACCGGTGTGGCCCTCGCCATGTACTATGTGCCCTCAGCAGACCACGCCCACACGGTTGTGTCGTACATCGTGAAGGAGGTCACTGCGGGCTCGTTCCTCCGCAGTATTCACGCGTACGGATCGAGCGCCATCATCATCCTGCTTGCGTTGCATATAGGGCAAACGATTCTGTATGGATCGTATAAGGGGCGACGGGAATTGCTGTGGGTATCCGGCTGCATTCTGCTGGCGTTGATGCTCGGGATGGCTTTCACCGGGTATCTGCTGCCCTGGGATGAGAAGGCATATTTTGCGACCACAGTTGGAACGAACCTTATTGGGGAGGTTCCGTTCGTTGGCCCTCCGCTCCAGCGGTTACTGCGTGGCGGCAATCAGATGGGAACTCTCACCATCTCGCGATTTTATGTGCTGCACGTCTTTATCCTTCCAGCACTCCTGATTGGCTTTATCGCTGCTCATGTATTTTTCTTCCGCAAGGCAGGCGCGGCGGGTCCAATCAAAGAAGATCCCGTTCATCCCAAGCTGCCTTCCGCGAATTTCTATCCACGTCAGGTGATTATGGATGCGGTGTTTGCCATGGTACTGATTGGTATCCTGGCTGTGTTTGCAAAGCATCTCCCAATGGAACTCGGGCCCGCGGCCAATCCGGCGGATACGCATTTTCTGCCCCGGCCGGAGTGGTATTACCTGCCTATGTTTCAGTGGCTTAAATATTTTAGTGCTCGTTGGGATCTGTTTGGCATCATCCTGCCTGCGATACTCGCGCTGCTGTTTGCCGCAACACCCTTTCTGGATCGTCGGCCGGAGCGCCGCCCCTGGCGCCGTCCAATCTCGGTGGGTGCCTTCTTCCTCTTCCTCATTGTGTATGTTGGGCTTGGCGTCGCGAGCCATCACGATGACCACAAAGATCCCGGGATGGCAGCCCAGATGCGCAAGCAAGATGCAGATGCAAAGGCCTTCATGCAGAAGCCATTTATGCCGGAAGC
>JBDTBI010000193.1:0-9602 GCA_039924215.1 Acidobacteriaceae bacterium | reverse complement strand
TTAGCCTTCTCATAACCCAAAGGTCGTAGGTTCAAATCCTACCCCCGCAACCAAAATCCCACTGAAAACATACGACTTACACCGGTGCAGAAATTGGCAGCCCCGTTTTGTTCTGCCGACTGTCCGTTTTCTGTCCGTGTTCTCGTTCTAAAGTTAAGGCTGGCTTGTTCTCAAATTGCACCCGATGGCTGACACGGACAAGACCTGCCTGGACCGCAGCGACTAGGACAATGCAGATATTTTTGCCAGCCCACATGCAGAGCGAGCATGTTGAACCGCTAAGATCTACGCTTGGACTATTTTGACAATCTCTCAAAGTTGAGAGTATTGTCTTGAAGTTTTGCAAGAGAAAGATTTGTGTACAGGCGAGACCGGGAGAAAAGAGTGAGCATACGCATTGCGTGGGGCTCTTATCGCCGGGGGGTGGAGTTAGCGGGAAGGGTTGCAATGCGGAAACCAGTTCGCCTTGCTGGATTGGTTGCCTGTTTATTTCTAGTCCACGGCGCCTTGGCGCAGGAATCGGCTACGCACTACATCATTTATCCCGTGCTGCAGGGAAAGGTGCAGACCTTTGATCTAAACAGAGTGCCGAAGTGGGTGACCTTTGACATGCAACTGAGGGGACGCACGGAGAATCAGACCTCAATTAGCTACATCTCTGGAAATGAGCAGTTGTATGAGCTGACGCGTGTTTACGGAGGTATGGAGGTGCGGCCTACCCGGTGGCTCACCGGGTACATCCAGTTTATCGACACCCATGCTTTGGGCCTGCCGCTGAAGTACGTGTCGTCGAATATGCGAAATGCGTTTGACGCCCGGCAAGCGTATCTCGAGTTCCACATGAAAGAGGTCAAGGTCTTCGCGGGGCGGCAGGAGTTGAAGTACGGCGGCGAGCGGCTGATCGGTATCAGCGATTGGACCAACAATAGCCGGACATGGGACGGGTTCCTGGGGCGGTATGGGGATAAGAACCGGATCGATGTGTTCAGCACGTCGGTAGTGACGGTTCATCCTACATCGCTCGACAAGCATGGCGCGGGGCTGACCTTTCACGGGGCGATTGGCACGATCGGGACACTCGTGCCGCATATCGTAATTCAGCCATTTGTTTTTGTGAAGGCCTTTCCACGGGTTGAGGGCGCCAATGGCATCTTTGGAACTCAGACGACGGTGACGCCTGGCTTCGAAGCAGCAGGTGACATCCCGGACGGATTGAACTTCGACGCATTATGGGCGATTCAGCGCGGCAGTTACTCGAACGAGTCGATCGAGGCCAGTGCCGGGTATATCAAGGCCGGCTATCGCGCTGGCCACATTGCGTGGCAACCCAGGTTGCGGGGCGAGTACGACTATGCGTCGGGCAATCCGCACACCAACCCATTAAGAATGGGGACTTTTGATCAGCAGTATCCCAGCAATCACAATGCGTTCGGTCTGACCGACTTGTTTGGATTTCAGAACATCAAGGAGGATCGGATCAACCTGGATCTGACCCCAACAAAACAATTGGCATTCCTGATCCAGCAGAATTGGCTACAAGTCTCGTCGGCGCACGATAGCGTCTATAGCGGTAGTGCCAGCACAGTTGTTAAAGCTCCTGTGGCAGGATTCTTGAGCGATGATATCGGCCGGGAGTTCGACGCGTCGGCAAAGTATGTCTTCCTACGCGACTACTTGGTCATGAACGTGGGGGTCGGTCATTTTTCTCCGGGCACGTTGATGCGGGAGAACGCGCACGGGGCACCGTTGACAATTGCGTATATGAGCTTGACATCCCGGTTCAAAGTGAATGGGAAGAGTGTTGCTCCTTAAGGGGCCGGGCGGAGTCGGGGTCGCAGAGTAAGGGGGAATGCCGATTCGCCGCCGATCTCGCTCACGCGAAGACCGAGGCATTGGGCTACAATCACCATCGTTCGATATGGCTCTTTTAACAGACCGAGGCCAACTTCACAGTCAACACGGCTGGGCGCTGACGCCGTTTGGTGCTGTCCTTGACCCGAACAATCTGCATAGGGTTTCGGCGGTCGTTGAAGAGTTCCCAGCAGGCCGCGCACTCGAACATCAGGTGCATGAAGCTGCGGATATGGGCCCTCGATTTCGGGGCCATATCCATTTTCTTCAACCATCCTTCGACCACCATAGGCCGGATCTGGTGCAACAAGTAACGCTCCCACCTTGGACGAATATGCAGCCTGATATTCGACAGATACGACTTCCGGGTTCCCGAGACGAGGATCAACTCTCTGTAACGCCCCACACTTCCCGAGCTAAACGAGTGAAATATTCCTGCCTGTCCAGAACCGCGTTTTCGTTCCAGTCCGGAAACGTTGGAACAGACGCCATGGCCTTAGTTATTTGGTCGGCAACCCCGAAAACTTGCTGCTCTGGGTATCGATGATCTGCTCGTAACTCTTTTTTATGCTGAGGTTGCACAGTTTTGGGTTGGCGGCCAGCGGCTTGGCGGCTTCCTGCAGCAATTAGCGGCTGGCCTTCCGATGTGTTCCTCAGTTGGACCGTCTGCTCCAGCCAGGGTCCGCGCAACTTCGATTTGCCGGCGGGGTCGAGTGCGGAGACTATGTCACTGGTGATCTCACAATCGAAAGTTATTTGATTTCCGTGATCCTTCTGTCTTAAAAATGTAGTCAGAAACCTAAAAATTTTGAACCGAACGTAAGAATTACCGCAACGCATTTCTTTTGCTCTGCTGACGACAGGAACCCCCTTAGTAGCCTTTGGATTGGTAGTAGCCTTTGGATTGGATTTGAACTGATTGCTGCAAGACTGAAGATATTTCAGTGGTTGCGCGGATCAGCCCAGCGAAGGTTTCTTCTCGAATATCCATTCGTACAAGACTGGAAGCAGGAGGAGTGTCAGCAGCGTTGAGCTGACCAGGCCACCGATAACGACGGTAGCCAGCGGTCGCTGCACCTCAGCTCCGATGGAGGTTGAGAACGCCATCGGAATAAAGCCAAAGCTTGCGACAGATGCTGTCATCAGTACCGGCCGCAACCTGCGTCGAGCGCCCGTCAGCACTGCATCGTAGGTCGCTTGTCCCGCTTCGCGCGCCTGATTGATAGAACTGACCAGAACGACGCCATTCAGCGTGGCGACACCAAAGAGTGCGATAAAACCGACGGATGCTGAGAGATTCAGATTCATGGAGCGAATCCAGAGCGCGGCGATGCCTCCGACCAGCGCAAACGGAATATTGCCTATCACCAAAAGAGCTTGCGTGAATGACTTGAATGTTAGGTAGAGCAGGGCAAAGATCATGAAAATGACGATTGGAAGAATAATCGTCAGGCGTTTCGTTGCTCGCTCCTGATTCTCGAATTGACCGCCATATTCTATCGAGTATCCGGCAGGAAGCTTAACTTCGCGTTCTATGTTTGTCTGAACACTTTTCACAAAGCTGCCAAGATCGCGCCCGCGTACATTCGACATAACAACTACACGCCGCTGTCCATTTTCGCGATCAATTTCATTTGCCGCACGCACAATTTCCACATGCGCAACCTGTCCCAGATTCACCCGTGCGCCTCCGGGTGCGCGAAGCACAATATTTCGCATTGCTTCCGGAGTCGCGCGATATTTGTTGGATAGGCGGAGCGCAATATCGTAACGCTTTTCGCCTTGGATAAGCTGCGATACGACCGCTCCTGACGCCCCAGCCTCGACAGCCTCCCTTACGTCGCTTACGTTGAGTCCGTATCGCGCCAAAGCTCCACGATCCACCTTGACGGTCAACTCTGGTACGCCGGACGTGAGTTGTATCTGCGCGTCTGCACTCCCTCGAACCTCCGAAACAGCACGCAGGACTTGCTGTGAGAGCGAGTCCAGAGTTCCGAAATCGTCACCAAAGATTTTGATGGCAAGATCAGCCTTCACTCCAGAAACTGTTTCATCGACGCGCATCGCCATGGGTTGCGTGAAGTTGTAGGCAAGGCCAGGAACCGTTGCGAGTTCCTTGTCCAGCACTTGAATAAGATCTTCCTTGGTGTGAAACCGATGCCATTCTTTCATGGGCCGGAGCAGGAGATACATGTCGCCTTCATTGATGCCCATTGCTTCCGTGGCGAAGTCTGGACGTCCGATTTTACTAACCACATCGGCAATCTCTGGAAAGGCGCGTAATCGCTGCTCAAGCCGTTTACTTATCTCGATGGATTCGGTGAGCGAGACACTGGGAAGCTTTCGCGTCTCGACCAGGATGGAGCCTTCATCAAGTTTTGGCATGAACTCCGTTCCAATTACCGTCAACGACCATCCTGCTATTGCGAGGATAACCAGGGCTATTCCCACAGTTGTCTTACGGTACCCGATGCAAATTGCCAGGATGCGCTCATAACGATTGGCAAAACGCTCCATGAGGCTTCGAGACTTTTTACGCTTCTCTGGTATACCTCGTTGGAAAGTGAGAGAAGTAAAGACGGGGATTGCAACCAGAGCCAGCAGGAGAGAGCCGAAAAGCGCCGAACACACCGTGAAAGCCATCGGACGAAACATGCGCCCTTCGAGTCCCTGCAAAAAGAAAATTGGGAGGTAAACTGCGATAATAATGAGGACCCCAAATGTCATGGGCCGCGCAACTTCGTAAGCTGCATAGCGTATCGCGGTTAGCCCCGATTCACCTGAGCGTCTTTCTTCAAGCCGGTGGATGGAATTCTCGATCATCACCACTGCACCATCCACAATCATGCCGAAGTCGATAGCGCCGAGGCTCATCAGGTTGGCACTGAAGCCGAACAATCGCATATTGATGAAGCTGACCAGCATTGCGAGTGGAATGATCGATGCTGTAATGAGGGCGGCCCGCACGTTCCCCAGGAAAAGAAAAAGGATGACAGTGACGAGCACAAAGCCTTCAAAAAGGTTCTTCTCCACCGTATGGATGGTTCCGTCTATGACTATCGACTGGTCGTAGAACGGCACGATCTTTACACCGGGCGGCAGATTCATGTTTTTAATCTTTGCTTTTACATCTTCAATGACGCGTTTGCCGTTTTCTCCTTTCAGCATGATGACCATGCCGGAGATCGTTTCTCCGTTGCGCAGTACGGCGCCATGACGGGGCGCGGGGCCGATTGCCACCTTGGCGACATCGCTTAACATTACGGGAACACCGTCTCTGGACAGCAAAACGGTATTGCCGATATCGGTTATGCTTTGGACACGGCCCTCCCCTCGCATGATGTACTGCTCATCGTTATGTTCGATGTAGCCGCCACCAAAGTTTTCGTTGTTTTCAGAAACTCGCTGAGTGACATCGTGCAGTGTTAATCCGTATTGCGCCAACAAAGCTGGATCGACCGTTATCTGGTATTGCTTGACTTCTCCGCCCCAGCCATTGACCTCGCTAACCCCAGGAATCGTGCGCAGTTGCCGCTTGATCTGCCATTCCTGCAAATCCTTCAATTGCATTGCCGTCATTGGACCGCTCAACGTGTATTGAAAGAGTTCTCCGAATGCAGTTGCGGGCAATCCAAGCTGGGGTCGAACTCCTTTCGGTAGCTGGCCCGAAACCTGCTGCAACCTTTCATTTACGATTTGTCGGGCGAAGTACATCGATACGGAGTCGTCGAAGACAACCGTAATAATGGATAAACCAAGCTTTGAAATAGAACGCACGACCTGTTGTTTCGGCATCCCCATCAATGCCAGCTCTATGGGGTGGGTGACGAGCTGTTCCACTTCGGTCGGAGGCATGGAGGGCGCATCCGAGATGACCGTGACCTGATTGTTCGTCAGATCGGGAAACGCCTCTAACGGCATGGTGCGAATGGCGTATGTTCCACCGGCGAGCAGTGCCGCAACAGCTATCAGAACAATCCACCGGGCAGAGAGCGCGGCATCAATAATGCGATTCAGCACGACTAGTCTCCGATAGATGCTCTAAGGAGTTGCGATTTGGCGATAAAGCTCCCGTGCGTGATCACCTGCTCGTCAGGTTTTAGCCCGTCGAGAATGCGGACTTTACCCCCGATGTTCTCGCCAACCTGCACTGTGCGAACTGCGAAGCGGTCCTGTCCAATCCGTGTGAAAACGACATTCTGTCCGTTTATCTGCTGCACTGCCTCCTCAGGTATAAGCACAGCACTCTGACCTTTCCCAAGAGGGATGTCGGCGCTTGCCAGCATTTCAGGTCGAAGGCGGTTATCTGTATTCATGAGCTCGATGCGAATTTGCATCAGCCGTGTTACCGGATCGAACTCCTGACCCAGGTTTGTAATCTTCCCCTTAAATGATGCATTTGGGACATCGGGAAGTAGGACCGTAGCGGGTTGTCCGATCCGTAGCTTGGAAAGCGTGGCAGCATCAACCGAAGCCAGCATCCATAAACGATCGAGATTGCCGATTACGAAAGCGTCGTTTGAAGGAGAAATCGTGGCACCCGGTGTAACGTACTTTTCAAGGATGCGGCCACTGGCAGGCGCTTTGATAGGGATCAGATCGGCCTCACCGCTATCCTGAACAGGCAAATCTGCCGTAACTCCTAATATCTCTTCCAAGTGCGCGCGCTCGCTATCGACGGTAATTTCGGATTCTTTGGTTGCGCTCTGTGCGTTTACGAGTTCCTGCCTGGCTGCTTCGGTTTGGCTCAGCGACTCCGCCTTCAGTGCATACAGGCGCTGGCTGCGATCATAATTTTTTTGGGCCAATGCTTCGGCGGCCTTCAATCGTGAGCGCTCAGCGAGTGCCGACCCATAAGCCGCTCTTGCTACATGCATGTCGTGGCTATGCATGCGGGCGAGCAGTTGCCCCTTCTGGACATAATCACCGACATTGGCATAAACCTGCTCAATACGACCTTCCGCCAACACTCCTACACGCCATTTCGCATTGTCGGGTAGAACGATACGTCCTTTCGCATGTTGCTTTACCAGCGCTGAACCCAACTCAACGGGAGCAACTTCGATTCCCGCTTCTCGCTGTTGCTGTAGCGAAAGAACGATCTGATCCGGCGCAGCTTTGCTTCCAGTCGTATTTGAGGCGGCATTCGCCGCCCCGGTTCCATTCAGTTTGGTGTCTGAATATCTACAACCACCTGGGGCTGCACAAGCGAGCAGCAGGCACAAGCACACCATTATCTTTTGTACCTGTTCCACTAGTCCGCTCCTTCGGCATAGTCGAGCGAAGCCACACTCTGGTGGAAGCCTTCAAGCGCTCTTACATAGCTTAGTTGCGCATCAACGCGTGCACGTTCCGCATCAAGAAAACGCAGCAAGTCCAGACCTCCGGCCTGGTATGCGGCTCGGCTTATATCTGAGATTTCGACTGCCTGATCGAATAAAGGCTTAAATATATTAACGTATTGATCCCGGCGCATATTGTATTCTCGTTGGGCGATGGAGAGTTCGGCCAAAAGTCGATTTCGCGTCGCCTCATTCATCTCTCGTGCGGCATCAATCTGGGCCTGTGCTGCCTTGACTGCTCCCTGATTCCGGTTGAAGAAAGGTAATTCGAACTGTATCCCGGCCACCGGCGAATCCATGTCCACGTCCCGTTTATATCCACCCGTGAACAGGAGGTCAGGACGCCCGTTTGCTTTCTGGAGTTTGACAGCAGCACCGGCTTGCGCGATGGCTTGCTCTGCAATCTGTCCTTCGACACGCAGCCTGGCAGGGTCTGCGTCAACGGGGATGGCTCTGGGCATCTCCAACGTCTCCATATTCTCGGAGAGGACCCATGCAGTATTGCCGTTCGCATTCATCTCCTGATCCAGGGTGAGTAGTGCTCGTTCGAACGCAAGCTTAGCATTTGCGGCTCCTGCACGAATCTGCTCGCCTTCAAGTTTTATCCGGAGGAGGTCTATCTCGGCGACCTTACCCTCGCGGAATCTTGCCTGATGGTAATCAATCACTTGCTGGAAGTAGCCGGCATCCTGGGTATAGAGCGCGGCAAGCGCCTGCATGGCCTTCGCATGCCAATAGCTCTCCCGGACACTAAGAATGATTTGACGTCGTTCAAGATCGGCCTGCAAACGGCTTCGTACAATCCCTTGCTGCGCCACTGCGATGCGCCCACCACGACGTCCTGAGGTCTCAACTAACTGCTGGCCTTCCCAGTAAGACTGGGAGTCTTCGCCAAAATTAAAATGCTCAGGTCGAAGGTCCTCTTTCCGAAAAATAAAATGCGGATTGGGGATCAGGCCTGCCTGATCTCTGTCTTTCTCCGCAGCTCTGACCCAGTCAGCCGATGCACGAAGTTCAGGCCGATGAGCGAGCGCGAAGGAAATTGCATCCTGCAGACTCAGGTTCTCTTGCTGCGCCCATAAGTTTTGGCTTGAGAGGCACCCATAGGCCATAGCGACAATTAGGAAGAGCGGCGTTATGAAATTCTTCACGGTATCTCTCTGAAAGTCGATCCGTATCTTAAAGCGCGGATTATTAACAAAGGCAGAGAAAGCCGTTCAGTGCCGCACCACTCCCGACAGGACGACCGCATCTTTAATCATCCACCTACGGATTCCCAGAGATATCTGAGGAACTCGCAAGATGATGTTGGACTTTTTTCGATATCTTGTTGGAACCGTGTCGCCTCGGCCGTTTCTCTACATCGGCTTGGTTGATCTCGTCCCGGAGAACTCCAGTCTCTTCTGGAACTCTGGCATGGGAAAGGATTGGAGATCTTCCTTTGAATGCGAAATTCTATCCTGGATTCTGTGGGTTTGGTCTCACAATGTCTGTGCTCCTCGTAATTGCTATCGCCTAATAGTATGCCAGCTTAAAGGTTGACGGGGGATGTAGTTTCAATCTCGGATGACAGGGTTTACAAAATGCGATCATTCATATGAAAGTCTTACCGTGCTGACATTGGGAACCGTATATGCTTGCCCCTTGATTAGAAACCTTGGCATGGTCTGCCTCAGTGACAGTTATCACACCTTTGGATGGTGGCAGCTCGTTTGTCGCCTGTAGCGATCCCAGGCTGAAAACGGAATACGGAGCAACGATCCCGACAACGCCGGTGCGGCGACAAGAAAGCTTACCATCAGCGGGCTTAGGTGCATCACTTCCTGGAAGCGGCTGGCCGTAGGGCCAAGCAACGCCACGGCTGTGAAACCTATAAAAAAGCACACGGTAGCGGCAAACAAAGCCAAGTTTAGCGTTCTTTTGATTTATGCAGATTATCGATTGCTCCGCAGTCAACTCTTCTCCTCTGCCAGCGACTCACCCCCATCATGCTAGGCGGCGGCGGAAGAGCCGGCTGGCCACCATCATTCTGATGACACCGATGACTGCAAGAGGCCAGTATTGCGGCCAGAAGAGGGATGATCCTCCGCCCTGGAGAAAGCTGCCGCGCACGATGATCAGAAAATATCGTAGGGGATCAATCAGCGTGATGTACTGCATTAGCGGTGGCATGTTTGCAATCGGTGTGGCAAAGCCGGAAAGAACGATAGCCGGCACCATGAAGAGAAAAACGCCCAGCAGTCCCTGCTGTTGCGTCATGGCCAAGGACGATATCATCAATCCGATATCCATAGCGCACTCTTGCCTGAGCGATCTCGCGGATTCGCATCCGCAACTCAGTCCGTGGATCGAGGCAGCTGCGGTACCGGTAGGTCGCTCTCGCCAGGCAAAGAACACGGCAGCCACGCC